>NZ_CP114285.2:1507576-1809091 GCF_027111255.2 Flavobacterium flavigenum
ATCGATGGTTCCACCGTTTTGTGATTTTAAAACTTCATAAACATTTTCTAATAAAGTAGCCGCATCAATATTTTGTTTTTCGCAGACTTCACTAACTGTCCGGTTTCCTTTGCAGCAAAAATCAATTTTATATTTTGAAAAAACTGCGGCTGTTCTAAAATCCTCAGCTACAAATGATCCTATTGTTTTGTTTTTTAAATTTTCCATGATAATCAATTTTATATTATTTTTTGTTTTTTAATGTCAGTTCAAATACGAACCACGCCATTGTAATAAATCCGATTCCGAAAATTGAATCTCCAATGGCACGAAGCCATTTTAAAGTAATCATTGCTGGCTGCTGCATTAACTCTGATGAACGGGCATACCACATTCCGTGATTGATACTTTCAATTGCCTGCCAAACTCCGATTGGAAGAAGGCTCAAAATTGCCATTAGGAATAAACCAATGTTTAAAGACCAGAAAGTAATTTTAAGTAGTTTATTGTTCCAGCTTACATTTCGGTATAAACTTCTTAGTACAAACAATACCAAACCAATTCCTAACATTCCGTAAACCCCAAATAAAGCCGTGTGCCCGTGTAAAGGCGTTGTGTTTAAACCTTGTACATAATAAAGCGCAATTGGCGGATTAATAATAAATCCGAAGATTCCGGCTCCAAGGAAATTCCAAAATGCCACAGAAATCATAAAGTAAATCGGCCATTTGTAATCGGCGATCCATTGTGTTGATTTTGAGATTTTATAGTTTTGATATGCTTCAAATCCGATTAAAGTTAGAGGCACAACTTCTAATGCGCTAAATGTTGCTCCCAAAGCCATAATTGCTGTTGGCGTTCCGGAGAAATACAAGTGATGAAATGTTCCTAAAATTCCTCCGGACATGAAAATAATCGTTGCAAAAAGCACATTTAAAGTCGCTGTTTTCGTTTTCAGTAATCCCAAACGAACAAATAAGAACGCAATTACAACCGTTGCAAATACTTCAAAGAAACCTTCAACCCAAAGGTGAACTACCCACCATCTCCAATATTCGGCAATCGCTAAATTAGTTTGTCGTCCCCACATTAATCCAGCTCCGTAGAACATGGCAATTGCGGTACAGGAAACTAAGAACAATATGATTAAGTTTTTCTCTTCTGTTTTTTGTTTTAAAACTGGAAGCAAAGGTCGAATCATTAAAGCCAACCATAAAAATAATCCCACTAAAAGGAAAATCTGCCAGAAACGGCCTAAATCAACATATTCGTAACCTTGGTGTCCAAACCAGAAGTTTTGTACTAAATTCAGTTTTTGCATTACCCCGAACCATTGTCCAATCATTGAACCTAAAACGACAATCAAAAGCGCAACAAACAAGAAGTTGATACCAAAACACTGGAATTTGGGATCCTTACCAGAAACCGCCGGAGCAATATACAAACCAGTTGCGAGCCAAGCCGTTGCAATCCAGAAAATCGCTAACTGTGTGTGCCATGTTCTTGTTACAGCGTATGGTAAAATCTGATCAATAGGAATGCCGTACAAACCATTTCCTTCCACTCCATAATGCGCAGTGATGATTCCGAAGACCATTTGCAAAACCATCAGTAAACTCACAATCCAGAAATACTTGGTCACCAATCCCATAGATTTTGTCTTGCCTTGTTTGATAATCGGATCTTCTTTTGGCAGAGGAAATTCTTCTTCTTCACCCGATTTTGCGTGATAAAAAACTAAGATTCCGACACTCAAAATCAGTAAAATAATACTTACCCCTGACCAGGCTAAAAGTTCAGTCGTTGCTTTATTTCCAACCAATTCATCAGAAGGCCAGTTATGTGTGTATGAAATATTTCCATCAGGGCGATTGGTAACAGTTGCCCACGTCGCCCAAAAGAAAAAGGCATTCATTTTATGCATTCTATCTCTATCTTTAATAGAGTTTTTCGGAATAGCATAGTCGCCGCGCAGTTTATCAAACTTCGGATCGTTTGTAAAAAGACCTTTATAATATTCGCTTAGATATTCTATTGCTGCCAAACGGTTTTCAGAAATCGTAAGAATACCTGTATCTGGATTGTAACGATTGATTCTAACATCATTCTGTAAACGAATCTTTAGAGCCGATTGTTTCTCGGCATCTAATTCTTCATATTTTTTATTGAAATCTTTTTGGGCGTAAATATCCAATATAAACAAAGCTTCCCTATGCAGCCAGTCAGCTGTCCAGTCCGGAGCCACGTAGGCGCCATGTCCCCAGATAGATCCTACTTCCTGACCACCTATACTCTGCCAGATATTTTGCCCGTCTTTTATTTCGCTTTCGCTAAAAATAACTTTTCCGGAATCGGTTACGATTTCTTTTGGAACCGGCGGCGCCTGCTGATAAATTTCATAACCATAATAACCAAGCACTGCAAATGATATACTCATTACCAATGCAAAAACAATCCATAATTTTTTTTCTCTTTTCATCTTTTTTTGATTCAATAAAAGACTTTTTTATCTTTTATTAGTTTTTAAAAAAACTCCAAAATCTATTTTAAAGTATCTGGAGTGTTTGTTATTTACTCAACAATTAATACCCCTTTCATCATGGCTACGTGACCTGGGAAAGAGCAAATAAATGGGTAAGATCCTTTTTTATCAATTGTAAACTCAATTGTATCTTCTTCCCCGCCTCCAATTAATTTAGTGTGTGCAACAATGGAAGCTTTCTCAGATTCCGGGATATAGTCCGTTGCTTTAGCTTCATTGGCTTTCAAGGCAAAGGCTGACTGGTCTGTTCCTTCCTGAAGGATCACTAAATTGTGTCCCATTGCTTCTTTTGGAATTTTACCAACGTGTTTTAAAGTCAGTTTAATTGGTTTTCCTGCTACAGCTTTCAATTCGTTTGTATTAAACTGCATTTGGTCATTTCCTTCAATAAGCAAAACATTTTCTTCAGCTGCTACAGGTTGTACACCCTCTGTTGATGGTTCCGTTACTTCTGTTGATTCTTCTGTCGGAACAGTTTCTTTTTTTCCACAAGAAGTTATGGTTAAAAATCCCATTAGGATTAGTAATGAAAGTTTGGTTTTAGTATTCATTATTAAAATATTTATTAAATGTTAATCATTAATATTCAGTGTTTTTAAAAAGAAATCACCAGATTTTACACCTGAAGCAAGCTGCTCTAAAGTCGTTTTAGCAAGCATTTCTAAAAGAAGCCCTCTTATCTTTTTAAACTCATGGTGTACCGGACACGGATGATCTTCAGAACATTCTTTTAAACCAATGCCACATCCTCTGTAAATTTTATCACCGTCAATGGCATCTACAATCTGAATCAGCTTGATGGATTTTACAGCTTCATCCGAAACTTCAAAACCGCCCCCTACTCCTTTTGCCGAATGAATGATTCCGTTTTTAGTGAGAATCTGCATAATTTTCGCCGTAAAAGGTTCCGGAGAGTCAATTTCTTTGGCAACATCTTTTATTCCAACCCTAATCCCTTTCGAAGAATTGGTTGCAATAAAAATAGAAGCCCTGATTCCGTATTCACATGCTTTTGAAAACATACTTTTGATAATTTAATTTCTTTACAAAGATAAAGAGGTTTTTAATTAAAGACAAATTTATCCTTAATTAATTTTGATGAAGCAAAATTTATTTATAACCAAAATAATTATTGCTCCAGAAAACACTTATTCAGCTACAAATTCTAATAAAAACCAATTTTAATTTTAACTTTGAAAGTAATTAATGTTATAATATCCAAACAATGGCTCTGAGCAACTCAAAAGAATTAAAACTGGCCGTTCTTATTGATGCAGACAACGTTCCTTACAGCAATGTAAAAGGTATGATGGAAGAAATTGCAAAACTGGGAACTCCTACTACAAAAAGAATCTATGCCGACTGGACTAAACCAAATTCTAACGGATGGAAAGGTGTATTACTGGAACATGCAATTACCCCTATTCAGCAATACAGCTATACAGTGGGAAAAAATTCTTCAGATTCGGCCCTTATTATTGATGCGATGGATTTGCTGTATTCAGGCAAATTAGACGGTTTTTGCATTGTATCGAGCGATAGTGATTTTACGCGTTTAGCCATTCGGTTAAGGGAATCCGGCATGAAAGTAATTGGTATTGGGGAAAAGAAAACCCCAAACTCCTTTATTGTGGCCTGTGACCGTTTTATTTATATTGAGGTTCTGGATGGTGCTATTCAAAAGAAAAAACCAAAAACAAACACAACAGATTCTAAAAAGCCTGTTGAAAAACCATCTGCAAAAGCATTAAACAAAATAGACGATGGCACTATTGATTTAATTGAAGCCACAATCGAAGATATCGAAGATGATGATGGCTGGGCATTTTTAGGTGATGTCGGAAACCTGATTGTGAAGAAAAAACCCGAATTCGATCCCCGAAATTACGGTTTTTCCAAACTTACACCTATGCTGAAATCATTAACAGATATTCTCGAAATAGACGAAAGAGAGTCTGACAAAAAAGGAATCAAGCACGTTTATGTGAGATTACGATTTAATTAATTCAAATTATTATATTTTTTTAAAGTTTTATAAGCATGAGAAAAAAATTCTTTATTTACGGAGTTTTATTGTTTCTAATTGTTGCCACAATTTATTATTACACCGGACGAGGCTATTTACTCGTTTTTACTATCCCCGTTTTATTGGTTATTGGATTTTATAACACTTTACAAAAGAAACATGCTATTTTACGAAACTTTCCTGTTTTAGGCTACTTCAGGTATTTATTCGAAATGATTGCACCTGAAATTCAACAGTATTTTATCGAAAGATCGACTGATGGAAAACCTTTTTCAAGAAATCAGCGCTCAATGGTATATCAAAGAGCAAAAAATATCGATTCAAGCACTCCTTTTGGAACGCAACAAAATTTAAATACAGACAGTTACGAAGGAATTAAACATTCTATCTTTCCGGCTAAAGTTAACGAAGAACTTCCTCGTGTACTGGTTGGCGGAAAAGACTGTAAACAGCCTTATTCTGCTTCTTTATTTAATGTTTCCGCAATGAGTTTTGGTTCACTGAGCGAAAATGCCGTTCGCGCCATCAATATTGGCGCTAAAAAAGGTGATTTTTATCAAAATACAGGAGAAGGCGGATTGACTGAATATCATCTTGCAGGAGGCGGCGATATTACCTGGCAGATAGGTACAGGTTATTTTGGATGCCGTGATGCGGATGGGAATTTCAGTCCTGAAAAATTTTCAGAAAAAGCAAATCTCCCAAATGTAAAAATGATCGAAATCAAACTTTCGCAAGGAGCAAAACCAGGTCATGGAGGCGTACTGCCTGCTGCTAAAAATACTGAACAAATTGCAAAAATCAGAGGTGTCGTTCCTCACACCATGATCCTATCTCCTCCCGGTCATACTGCATTTTCTGATGCAAAAGGCCTGATTCATTTCATTAAACAATTACGTGACTTGTCAAACGGAAAACCAATCGGATTTAAATTGTGTATCGGAAACACAGCTGAGTTTGAAGCTATTTGTCACGAAATGATTGCTGAAGATATCTATCCTGATTTTATTACGGTTGACGGCGCTGAAGGAGGGACAGGAGCTGCCCCACTGGAATTTGCAGATGGTGTCGGGATGCCTTTTGAACCGGCTTTAATATTTGTAAATCAAACTTTGAGAGCATTAAATATTCGTGACAAAATACGTATTATCGGGAGTGGAAAAATCATTTCTGGCTATTCTATTCTGCATGCTGTTGCTTTGGGTGCAGATATGTGCAACAGTGCGAGAGGCTTTATGTTTTCACTTGGATGTATTCAGGCATTGCGCTGTCATAATAATGAATGCCCAACAGGAGTCGCAACTCAAAATAAGATGCTCATGAAAGGTTTGGTCGTTACCGATAAGTCCGAACGTGTATATCATTTCCATAAAAATACACTTCATTCCGCCAATGAACTTTTGGCAGCAGCCGGAAAAACATCCTTTGCTGATGTTGATATCAATATATTCATGAGAGGTGATGAATTCACCAATCTCTCAGAATTATATTTCCCGGATAACTTAAAAAATGTTACCGGGCGCAATTAATACAAAAGAGAGTGTCCGAAAAGTCGAGCTACCTTTCTGAGAATCGTTTATATGAAAATTGTTTCCGATAGGTATCCGAATATTTAACACATAAAAAGAGGCTGTCCTTACTTTTCGGACAGCCTCTTTGTTTTATTTCAGCTGTACTCCAAATATTAAAATTAAAGCTTTGCTGTTACTTTTTTTTCTGTTGTAGCACCTGATCCTGTTAATGCGGCTAATTCTTCCTGACCTATTAATTTTTGTGCAATTATGGAATTATTATAAGCCAAAAAGTAAACATCAAACTTGACACCTTCATCAACTAACTCTTTTGAAATTTGATCGTTTTGTATCATTCCTTTTAACAAATCAGGAAATGACTCGCTATACGTCTGTTTATTCTCATCTGTTTCCTCGAGATTAGTTTCAATTCTAATCTCAATTTTATTGTCATTTAAAAATGCTTTAGCACTTGTACTAGTAATATTGGAACCTTTAATTGAACTTGAGGTATTGTAGGCAGTTACATGTTCCTGTATTTTTTGTTTTGTGTTTTTACAGCTTGCCAACATTAATACGACTGCAAAACAAAATGCGATTTGAGTAATTTTAATCATAATTTTTTAGGTTTTTAGGTTAATTTTATTAGACTTAACTCAAACATAATGAAATATTAACACAAAAAAAACGTTTGTATAAATTAATAAAAATTACATTTTTAAAAACCAATCGAATCTATAAGAATAAGATTAACAAACCTTTACGAAAAATAAACAAAAAGAGCCTCAATAATAGACTTAATGAGGCTCTTTGAAAAAAAACTTTGATTTTCTTCCTAAAAAATAATTTTACAAAAATTTACTTAGTCCCTCCTTATTTAGAATTTCGTGGACAAAAACTGTATTATCATCAGCTAAAAAATAAACATGAAATATTACTCCTTCCTCAATTAGCTCTTTAGGAATTTGACTTTTCTTAATCATTTCTTTCAACAAAAGAGGAAAACTTGCTTCAGCATTTTTTTTATTCGTTTCGTTCTGTTCTAAATCTGTTTCGAATCTTAATTCAATTTTACTATCATTGATATAACCTCTGGCTGTAGTAAGTGTGACATCATCTGCTTTAAAATGTGCAGCCTCTTTATTATAAGCAACAACATACTCCTGCAATTTTTGTTTTGTGTTTTTACAGCTGATTATCACTAATAAAGCCAGGACAGTAAATACAATTTTGGATGTTTTATGAATCATATCTTTATACTTCATAAATGTTAAATTTCAACTTTAATTACAATTTTATTCAGCATTCCGTCAGTTATCATTGGTGCATGAACATCTTCCGGGAAAAGAATTACAAATTGATTTTTATTTAACTTGAAAAACATATCAGGAGCATCACTAAAGAAACGTACATCTTTCTCATCATTATAACCTCCGTTTGGCGTTTTACAATTGGCTCTCGGTTTCCATGCAAAAGTTTCAGTTTCACTGATGCAAAACTGGATATCAATATTTTTGTCATGACATTCAAAAGTGGCTAAGCTTTCTTCAACAGTTTTTCCTTTTCCCTGAAATCCAAAAAATTTTACTCCTTCAGTTTCATATTTAAAATCCGCAGGTAGATTTTCTAAATCATTTTCGCGCAAATAATCAAAAGCCTTTTTGAATGACGGATGTAACACTTCATATTTCGCTGCATTTTCTAACGAGTCTATAATCATAATTCTATTGTAAATTGAGTTGAATTTTTATTGTAAAAATAGGATTTAATTTATTCCAATCTATAATTTATCTGATTTAGTAAATCAATTGCAACTTCTTCGTAACTTTGTTTATGCCAAATTTTCTTTAGAACAAGCAAACATTTCCTTTGAAAAATCCCCGAATCCATTATATCTCATCATTTATTATTGTTGTTTTTCTTGGAATTATTTCACGAAAAATTAATTTTATCCCTCTATGTTTCGGAGATTTTCTTTACGCAGTTATGATTTATATTTTGACAAGAATCTTTCTTTTTAAACATAAACCGGTTCAAATCGCAATTATTTCTTTACTTATCTGTTACAGCATTGAATGCTTTCAGCTTTATCAGGCTGGCTGGATTGCCGCAATTAGAAAAACTATTTTTGGAAAATACATACTGGGACAAGGTTTTCTATGGACGGATCTTATAGCTTATACCTGCGGAATTACAATTACATTTATTATTGAGAAAATTATTTTAAAAAAAACATCATATGAAACTCGTCTTCGCATCAAACAACAAAAATAAAATCAAAGAAATCCAGAGCATTCTAAAAGAATCAATACAATTATTGAGCCTCGAAGAAATTGGCTGCCATGAAGAAATTCCGGAAACGGCAGATACTATTGAAGGAAATGCAGTTCTAAAAGCCAATTATATAACCCAAAAATATGGCTATGACTGTTTTGCAGACGATACCGGTTTAGAAGTTCATGCATTAAATGGGGAACCCGGCGTTTATTCAGCAAGATATGCAGGAGAACAAAAAGATTCGAATGACAATATGAACAAACTCCTGGAAGCTTTAAAAGACAAATCAGACAGAAGCGCGCAATTCAAGACCGTTATTGCATTAAATTTAAATGGTTCGCAGCATTTGTTTACCGGAATAGCAAAAGGAAATATTACTTTAGATAAAACAGGAAACAACGGTTTTGGATATGATCCGGTTTTTCAGCCAGAGAATTATACCGAAACATTTGCCGAACTGGCTTCTGAAATAAAAAATAAAATCAGCCATCGTGCGAAAGCAACTCAGCAACTAATTGATTTTCTGAATTCAAGAAAATAATTGTTTAAAATACAACATTTAAATAGGTAAAATTTATATTTTCAGACGTAAAATTCTTCATTTAATTATCAAATCGATTTTACAAGAAAGATAACTTTTTGATTATCAAATCATAACAAATACATAATTCTTAAAAATGGATTAGTTTATCTGAAATATTAACAGTAATTTTGCACCCTATTTTAAAAATACATATGAATAAATTTGAACAATTAGGATTGAATGAATCGTTACTGAAGGCGATTTTAGATCTAGGATTTGAGAATCCGTCAGAAGTACAGGAGAAAGCGATTCCCCTATTATTGGAAAAAGATACAGATATGGTTGCGTTGGCTCAGACAGGGACAGGGAAAACGGCAGCTTTCGGTTTTCCGCTAATCCAAAAAATTGATGCTGACAACAGAAATACACAGGCATTAGTTTTATCGCCAACAAGAGAACTTTGTTTACAGATTACCAACGAACTTAAAAACTACTCAAAATACGAAAAAGGTATTAATGTGGTAGCAGTTTACGGCGGGGCTAGTATTACAGAGCAAGCTAGGGACATTAAGAGAGGAGCACAAATTATTGTGGCAACTCCGGGAAGAATGCAGGATATGATCAACAGAGGTTTGGTTAACATTAAAAATATAGATTACTGTATTCTTGATGAGGCTGATGAGATGTTGAACATGGGATTCTATGAAGACATCGTATCTATTTTATCTGATACTCCAGACGAAAAAAACACATGGTTGTTCTCTGCAACTATGCCGCAAGAGGTTGCCAGAATTGCAAAACAATTTATGAGCGATCCACTAGAAATTACTGTTGGAACAAAAAATTCAGGTTCTGCAACAGTTTCTCACGAATTTTACTTAGTGAATGCACGTGACCGTTACGAGGCTTTGAAACGTTTAGCTGATGCTAATCCGGATATTTTCTCTGTGGTTTTCTGTCGTACTAAAAGAGATACTCAGGCTATTGCCGAAAAACTTATTGAAGACGGATATAGTGCTGCTGCATTACACGGAGATTTATCTCAGGCACAGCGTGATGGTGTTATGAAATCTTTCCGCGGAAGACAAATTCAGATGCTTGTTGCGACTGACGTTGCTGCACGTGGAATTGATGTAGACAATGTAACTCACGTTGTAAACTACCAATTACCGGATGAAATTGAGACATACAACCACCGTTCAGGACGTACAGGTAGAGCCGGAAAATTAGGAACTTCTATTGTAATTGTTACAAAAAGTGAGTTGCGTAAAATTTCATCTATCGAAAGAATCATCAAACAAAAATTCGAAGAAAAACAAATTCCTTCCGGAATTGAAATCTGCGAAATTCAATTGCTGCACTTAGCTACAAAAATTAAGGATACTGAAGTTGATCACGAAATTGACAACTACTTACCAGCTATTAATACTGTTCTTGAAGGTTTATCTAAAGAAGAACTGATTAAAAAAATGGTTTCTGTAGAATTTAATCGTTTCATCAATTACTATAAAAAGAACAGAGATTTATCATCTCAATCTGGCGAAAGACGTGAGAGAAATGATTCTGAACTAAGAGAATTCAATAATAACGGAGCAGTTCGTTATTTTGTAAACATCGGTTCAAGAGACAATTTCGACTGGATGACATTAAAAGACTACCTGAAAGAAACATTAGACTTAGGTCGTGATGACGTTTTCAAGGTAGATGTAAAAGAAGGTTTTTCTTTCTTCAACACTGATCCGGAACATACTGACAAAGTAATGGAAGTATTAAACAACGTACAATTAGAAGGACGTCGTATTAATGTTGAGATTTCTAAAAACGATGGCGGCGGAAGACGTGACCACAATAACCGTGGTGGAGGAAGAAGTTCAGGACCAAGAAGAGAAGGTAACTTCGCTCCAAGACGTGAAGGCTCTGGTGGTGGATTCAGAAGCGACAGAAACTCAGCTCCAAGACGTGAAGGTTCCGGAGGTGGTTTTAGAAGCGAAAGAAACTCTGCTCCGAGAGAGGGAGGTTTCAGAAGAAATGAAGGAGGTTCAGACAGAGCGCCAAGACGTTCTGAAAGCTTTGGTGATTCGCCAAAGCCAAGAAGACCAAGAAGAGACTAATCATTTGATTATCTTAAATATAAAATCCCAAATTCCAGACAAAATTGGAATTTGGGATTTTTTTTACATCTAAGAATCTTCCTTCTGTCTTTGTTAATTTTCTGATAATTATATTCAGATACTGCAAAATATTTAATCCTGATTTACTACTTTTAGTGCTTTAAATCAGGATATGAAATATTTCGCAGTTTTCTTTTTTACATTATTGTCAGCTATTGGTTTTTCACAGGAAACTACACCGACTTTTCCTCAAAGGGTTTCCGGTTACATCTATAACGATAACAGTAAAGAACCTATTCCTAATGTAAATGTCATCAACACCAACAAAGTCCGTGGTGCTATGTCTGATGCCAAAGGATATTTTGAAATAGATGTACAGGTTAATGACACACTCCATTTTTCTATTTTAGGTTTTCAATCCCTAAGAATCAGAGTAACAAATGACTGGGTAAAAAATAAGGTTACGAGAATTCAGCTTACAGAAAAAGCAATTGCCCTGGAAGAAGTTGTTATTGCACCATTTCATTTGACAGGTTATCTGGAAGTAGACTCAAAATTAATTCCAACAAAAGAAAACTACCGCTACAGTATTTCAGGACTCACACAAGGTTATGAAGCTGGTGAATATTCTCCAAACGCTTTTGGAAAAGTTTTAGGTTCTATTTTCAACCCCGCCGATATGCTTTATAATTTCTTTGGAAAAAATGGAAGAGAACTCAAGAAGCTTAAAGAAATGAGAAAAGATGATACTGTTAGAAATTTACTGGAATCAAAATATGATCGTGAAACAGTAGCTGTTCTTTTAGGAATAAGTAAGGATGAAATTCCTCAAATTTTAGAGCGCTGCAGCTACTCAGAAGCTTTTATCCAGGAAGCAAATGATTTACAGATTATGGATGCTATCAGTGCCTGTTATGAGCAATATAAAGTATTGAAACGAAATTAAATTTTACTATAAAAATTAAAATCCTCAATCGTAATAATTGAGGATTTTTTATTTTCAGTCCTAAACGGATTGCAATATTTTCTAAAAACTATTATTTAACTGGAATATTTGCCAGAATTTCCAGAACAAATTTCCAGTATTTCTGAGCAGAAGAAATACTCGCTCTTTCATCCGGAGAATGTGCACCGTGAATTGTTGGCCCAAAAGAAATCATGTCCATATCAGGATAATTAGTCCCTAAAATACCGCATTCTAAACCAGCATGGCAAGCTACCACTTTTGGTTTTTCGCCATTTTGTTTTTCATAAATATTTTTTAAAACTTCTAATATTTCAGAATTTACATTTGGCGTCCAGCCCGGATAAGAACCTGAAAGTTCTACTTCACAACCAACTAATTCAAAAGCAGAACGCAAAGAATTTGCCAGATCAAATTTGGATGATTCTACAGAAGAACGCGTTAAACATCCTACCAAAATCTCTCCGTCCTTGATAATAACACGAGCAATATTATTTGAAGTTTCTACTAAATCAGACATATCTGCGCTCATTCTGTAAACACCGTTATGAGCAGCATAAATTGCCCTGATAATACCTTCCTGAACACCTAAATCCATTACTTTTTCAGGCAAATCAGTTTTTACGATTTCTATAGATAAATTCGGTTCAGTAGTTTTATATTCCGTTTTAATATCGTTGATAATTTCCTGCATATCAAAAATGTAAGCTTCATCAAACATTTCAGAAATAATGACTTTTGCAACACTTTCTCTTGGAATTGCATTTCGTAAACTTCCACCATTAATTTCAGCAATCTGAAGTCCGAAGTTTTCAAAAGCATCAAACAACAAACGGTTCATAATTTTATTGGCATTCCCTAATCCTTTATGAATATCCATTCCTGAATGACCACCATTTAATCCTTTTACTGTAATAGTGTAACCTACAGAACCTTCCGGAACTTCCTCGTCATGATACGTTCTTGTTGCCGTTACATCAATTCCTCCGGCACATCCAATATCAATTTCATCATCCTCTTCAGTATCCAGATTCAACAAAATCTGACCTTGCAAAATTCCGCCTTTTAAGTTTAAAGCACCAGTCATTCCGGTTTCTTCATCAATTGTAAATAAAGCTTCAATTGCAGGATGCGGAATATCTTTGCTTTCCAGAATTGCCATAATTGTCGCTACTCCAAGCCCATTATCAGCTCCAAGTGTAGTTCCTCGCGCACGTACCCAGTCACCATCCACATACATATCGATTCCCTGAGTATCGAAATCAAAAACAGTATCAGCATTTTTTTGGTGTACCATGTCAAGGTGTCCCTGCATTACTATTGGTTTGCGGTTTTCCATTCCCGGTGTTGCCGGTTTTCTGATGATTACGTTTCTGATTTCGTCTTCAAAAGTTTCCAAACCTAAACTGTTCCCAAAATTTTTCATAAACTCAATTACACGTTCTTCCTTTTTTGACGGACGCGGAACTGCATTTAAATCTGCAAATTTATTCCAAAGTGCTTTTGGCTCCAGATTTCTTATTTCCTGACTCATATATTTTGTTTGATGTTTAACAATTAAGAGCTCCAAAGTTACAAAGTTTAAATTCTTTTTCGATACTAATTAATATTGTATTTATATTTACGTATCCAAAATATATACTGTGAAATCAAAATACATTTTACCTTTATTTCTTTTAATTCAGATTATCTTTTTAAAAATCCTGCCTTTCTATCCGGATTTTGTTGAAGGAGCTTACAGCAACAATTTTTATATCCGAATTTCACATTTCTCCAGAACACTTTTAGGCAAAATTCCGTTTTCTGTTGGTGACTGTATTTATGCTGTTTTAATTATTTCAATAATCAGCTGGTTTTGGAAAATCAGAAAAACCTGGAAGACAGAATGGAAAGATCATATCCTGATAATCTTAGGCAAAATATCTGTTTTTTACTTTTTCTTTCATCTTTTATGGGCTTTCAATTATTACCGTGAACCCCTTTTTCAAAAGATGGATATTAAAAAAGAATACACTGATGCTGAATTGCTGGCTTTCACTAAAAGATTAATTATCAAAACGAATGAAATTCAGCTACAGATTACCAAAAATGAAAACACGAAAGTGATTTTTCCGTACTCCCAGAAAGAAGTTTTTAAGATGAATCTAAACGGATATGATAATCTGGCTAAAGAATATCCTTATTTTAAATACAAAACCTTAAGTATTAAAAAATCATTATTCAGCATTCCTCTTACTTACATGGGCTTTGGCGGTTATCTGAATCCGTTTACCAATGAAGCCCAGGTAAATGATTTGTTACCCATGTACAACTTCCCTTTGACCAGTGCGCATGAAATGGCACATCAAATGGGGTTTGCTAGCGAAAGCGAATGTAATTTTATTGGTGTTCTGGCATCAGTTAAGAATGATAATTTATATTATCAATATTCCGGGTACAGTTTTGCACTTCGCTATTGCCTTGGTATCTGGCAATTCAAAAACGAAAAAATTTTCGAACAGTTAAAAGAACAAACCCACACCGGAATTTTGAAAAATTATCAGGAAAGCCGTGATTTCTGGAAAAAGTATGACACTTTTATTGATAAAGGTTTTCATTTCTTGTATGATAATTTCCTGAAAACAAATAATCAAAAAGAAGGAATGGAGAGTTATAGCAAATTTATTGATTTGATGGTGAATTATTATAAAAACAGAAAATTATAATTATGTTGTAACAAAACTGACAACATCACTACTAACACCATTATGAGCGATAACCTAGAACATTCTTTTGTTGTGCAATTGCAGGCAAACCAGAATATAATCCACAAGATTTGTAGATTATATACTGCCGGCGAAGATGCTCACAAAGATCTGTTTCAGGAAATTACCATTCAGCTCTGGAAGGCATATCCTAAATTTAGAGGCGACAGCAAATTCTCGACCTGGGCTTATCGCGTTGCCTTAAATACCGCTATTACCTTATACCGAAAAACAAAGCGAACCGTATCTACGGTAGAATATGAAAACCAACAGCATTTTGTTAAAGATGTTGACTACAATTATGAGGAAGAAGAGCAGATTAAACTGATGTATAAAGCAGTATATCAGCTCAATGATATTGAAAAGGCATTGGTTTTTATGTATCTGGAAGACAAAGATTATCAGGAAATAGCCGAAACTTTAGGAATCAGTGAAGTGAATGCACGAGTGAAAATGAACCGAATTAAAGGGAAACTTAAAAAAATATTAAATCCTTAAAATACCACCATGAAAGAACTGGATTTATTAAAAAAAGACTGGAAAAAGAATGCAAATTCTTTTGCACAAATTTCAGAAATTGAAATTTATAATATGATTCATAAAAAATCATCTTCGATTGTGAAATGGATTTTAATTATAAGTATTCTCGAAATTTCTTTCTGGACTTTTTCGAATATATTTATTAATACTGATGATGTTTTACAAAAAACAAATCATCCTGAAATTGTGTATGCTTTAGAATTTCTAACCTACTTTAATTATATTGTAGTACTCTTTTTTGTTTTTATTTTCTATAAAAATTATAGAACAATTTCAACAACAGTTGCAACCAAGTCACTTATGAGTGCTATTTTAAGAACGCGTAAAACAGTTCAGTATTATGTTTGGTATAATTTAGGCATGATTTTAATAACTGCTATACTGAGCATCTTTGCTGCCTTTGTTTACAATCCTGACATGGCATTTTTAAAAGAAAAAATAGCAAATAACGGGAAAGCAATGTTTCTTACTATTAGCATTTTAATTGTAGTAATATTAAGCTTCCTTGGGGTTTTCTGGTGTTTTTACAGATTGCTGTATGGCACTTTATTACGTCGATTATACGCAAATTACAAGGAATTAAAGAAGATAGATTTTTAGAAAAAGTTTTAAGTTGAAATATTTACTTCAAATTTAATTTTCACCTTCAGGGGCTTTATAGCTCCATCTTCTCATTTCATTAAGTTCTTCTTCAGCTTTGATTTCTTCTGCCGGAATAACTTTTAAAAATGATGGATGCTGCTCTATTGCATATTCAACTTTTTCAACAATTTCCTCAATAGTATCATTTTCATAATCAATCTCAAGAGGCTCTTTGATAATGAATGATTGAAGGATATTTTTCTTTTTCATTCGCAATCCTTTCTTATCAAATGAACGACGGAAACCGTCAATAACAATTGGAATAACGATTGGTTTGTGTTGTTTGATGATATGAGCAGTTCCTTTTCGGACAGGTTTAAACGATTTTGTAGTACCTTGTGGAAACGTAATTACCCACCCGTCATTAAGTGCGATTTTAATATTTTCAGTATCGTTTGGATTAACATCTCGTTTTTCTGTTACGTCAACCCCTTTTGCACGCCAGGTCCTTTCTACAGTTATTGCCCCAACATAAGCCAGAATTCTTGGCAGCAAACCAGCCTGCATTGTTTCTTTAGCGGCAACATAATAAATATTCATTTTAGGCTGCCATAAGTAGCCTATGTTTTTAATGGTATCCTGACGTCCACTTAAACTGGCATTAAAAACATGAAACATTGCTACCACATCAGCAAAATAAGTCTGATGGTTGGATATAAACAAAACGTTGGTATCCGGTAACGTTTTAATAATTTCAGATCCTTCAATCTGTAATTCATTAAAACCTCTATATCGCCTATGTGTCATGGTGCCCAAAATACGGATCAGCCATTTTTTGATGAATAATATATGTCCGAAAGGATTTCGCTTAAACAATCCCATAGCAGTGAATTATGTTGTTTTTGTTAGGCCGCAAACATACAAAATTTATTTTTTTGGAAAATTTTATAAAAAATTCTGCAAAAAAACAGTTATTGTAATGAATATCAAATCATTAAATTTACGTTTTTAAATCTTTTCTTCAAAAGTAATTTTCAAAACTTCTCTCAATTCACTTAACATCATAGCAGTTGCGCCCCAAACCACATGATTCTGAATATTAAAAGCCGGAACCGAAATATTCTCTGCATAAGAAGTTGATAACGTGGCTTCGATTATAATTTCATCATTTAAAAAAACAGATAGTGGAAGTTCAATAATATCAGCAACTTCCCTGACATCGGGGTAAAACGACAATTCCCGCACAGAAATACCTAAAAAGGGATGCACCAAAAAATTACTTGGCGGAATATACATTGGCGTAAATTCTTTAACAATTTCTATTTTTTCAGATGAAACGCCTATTTCCTCCTGTGTTTCCCTGAAAGCTGTTTCCCGAAAATCCGCGTCCGAAATTTCATACTTGCCTCCCGGAAAAGCAATTTGAGAAGAATGTACTCCATTATAAGCATTACGTACAATTAAAACCAAATGTGTTTTATTATTTTTAGGATACAGCAGCATCATAACCGCAGCAGTCCTCGGACTTTTATTTGACAAATCAAGGCTTTTCATTAGCTGAATCCTTTCTGGGGGAGCCATTTTTACATGTGCGTTTTCTGCCGGAAGTGCAACCGGAATTAAATTAGGAACATGTTGTAAAAAATCCTGAAATTCCATAATCAAAGTTTATTTTTGTACTTTCAAATAAAATATAAATATAGTCCAGAAAACGCGGTTGCACAAGTTTTCTAAAACCAAACCCCTGAAAATGTACAGCAGAGAAGAATCACAAAAACTAAAAAGAGAATTCTGGGTAGCATTTGCCGAGAAATATCCCAGAAAGTGGGTGCTTTATGATACTAAGATCAAAGACTTTTCTTTTAAATTTTATATAGATAATAAAAAAGCGCAGGTCTTAATTGATATCGAACACCGAAGCGATGAAAAACGAATGGCTTATTTTGAAAAATTAGAAGCATTAAAAAACATCTTAGAAGAAGAATTCATCAAAGATTTGGTTTTCGAAAAAAATTTCACATTAGAAAGCGGAAAAACCATCAGTCGTATTTGGGTTGAAAAAACCGGGGTTGGGTTCAGCAATCGAAATAACTGGGGGACCATTTTTGATTTCTTTTTCGAAAAAATGAATGCCTTGGAAATGTTTTATTTAGAGTATGATGAGTTCATTAAGAATATAGAATAAGCAGCTCTTAAAATTTATGGAATCCGCTTATTAGCTTAAACTTAATAAGCGTTTTTTTCTATTCAAAAATCTTTAATCACTAAACAGTAAAAATATTATACACAATAATCTGTTTATCATAATTGATATACAATTGTTTACGGTAGTCCTGCTTTTTGCGGGTAATAATTGAAATTTTACAGTCAATACCACTATTGTCTTTGCATACAAATGAATAGACAATATCGGTATCATTTTCTTCCCGCTCGATGTATTCAATGATATTAAAAAGCTGTATTTCCTGTGAATACACCACAATTCTATGTTTTTCTGTATCGAGTATCACAGAAAGGTTAACCAAATCAAGATTTGACCATTCACCCCATTTACCTTTATCGTTTTTTTCTAAAACACTGAAACCCGATGTTCTAAAACGATAAGACTGACTGTAAGTTTGCTGGATTCCCAATGCAAGAAAAAGAAGTATGATATAATTGCGTAAAATATTCATAATGTTAGAGAGGCTATTAAAACTCAAATTTACTTTTTTCCTGATAAGCAGCTTTAAAATCGGCTATTATTTCATGAATTATTTTTTCTGCTGGTAAAATTTCATGGATTAATCCTGCTATTTGTCCTATTTCAAGCTCCCCTTCTTCAAGATCTCCTTCAAACATTCCTTTTTTTGCTCTTGCTCTTCCTAAAAGCTGTACTAAGTCTTCTTTTGAAGGACACTTTTTATATAATTCCTGAATATCTTCGTAAAATTTATTTTTAATCAAACGAACAGGCGCTAATTCTTTCAGGGTTAATTGTGTATCACCTTCTTTTACACCCACTATCTTTTGCTTGAAATCAGGGTGTGAAGATGATTCTATTGAGGCAGCAAAACGGCTCCCAACCTGAACTCCGTCTGCACCAAGTATCATAACTGCCAGCATTCCTTTTCCGGTCGCAATACCACCTGCTGCAATAATGGGAATCTGAATTTTTTCTTTTACCATCGGAATCAAAGTCAATGTTGTTGTTTCATCACGACCATTATGACCTCCGGCTTCAAAACCTTCTGCTACAATTGCATCAACTCCGGCTTCTTGTGCTTTTAAAGCAAAAAGACTGCTGCTAACCACATGAACCACAGTAATCCCCTTTGATTTTAAAAATGAAGTCCATGTTTTAGGATTTCCTGCCGAAGTAAAAACAATCTTAACTCCTTCATCAACCACAATATTCATGATTTCTTCAATATTTGGATATAACATCGGAATATTGACGCCAAACGGTTTATCAGTATTTTTTTTGCATTTCTGAATGTGTTCCCGCAAAACTTCCGGATACATTGAACCAGCTCCAATAAGTCCTAATCCACCGGCATTACTAACTGCTGCAGCTAATTTATAACCGCTGTTCCAAATCATACCTCCCTGAATGATTGGGTACTTTATATTAAAGAGCTGTGTGATTTTATTCATTGAAAACTTATTGTTTTAAAATCTTTCCGGTTTTGTGCAAACCATTCACATCAAAAGTATAAAAATAGAGTCCGCTTTTTAATGATTCTACTGAAAGATTTGGATTTTGACCTGTTATCTTTTGATCAATTACTTTTTGACCTAAAACAGAATAGACAATAACCGATGCATCATTTATTTGATCAGAAAACCTGAATGTTATAGTGGATTTAGCAGGATTAGGATAAACAGCAAAATCTTTATTTACAAAGCTATCAACTGCTAATGCAGTACTAAAATTCGGAATTCCATAACCGTAATTATTATCAGGTAATGAATATTTATCTGAAGACTGAATCACCATGTTTCTAATCTCCTGATTTGTTTTTTCAGGATACGCCTGCCATAAACAAGCAATCATTCCGGCCATAATGGGGCATGAAAAAGAAGTACCGTCAGAAACACCAATATTCCCCGAAACATCGGCAACCACAGCATCTTTACCTTGTGCCATAACATCTGGTTTTATCCTTCCGTCATAACTTGGCCCTATAGAACTAAATCCTGATCTTACTTTAGAAGCTGTAACAGCGCCAACTGTAATAACAGAAACTGCATCTGCAGGTCCTCCAATATGTTTTTCGGTCTGTATTCCTTCATTTCCTGCTGAAGCAACAACAATAATTCCTTTACTAAAGGCAATTTCAGCACCCCGGGATATAAAATTGGTTGTTCCGTTCATATCGCTGTAGGTATGATTATATTCCGGTCTTGTAAAATCACCAAAATATCCTAACGAAGTTGTGATGATATCAACACCCAGCCTGTCTGCTTCTTCTGCAGCCTCGACCCAAAGCGATTCCTCAACCGGACCTTCTGAAGTATCATCTTCTGTAATAAACAAATAATAAGAAGCATCGGGAGCAGTACCTACAAGTTGGTTTTCTTTATATCCTCCCATAGTCGAAAGAACTAAAGTCCCATGACTGTCGCCGGTATAAAAATCGGCATTTCTGGAAACATAGTCATACCCACCCAGAATTTGATTATTATCTCTTAATTTTTGAAAAGGCTGCGCCGTATTTACTCCAGGAAAACCGCCGTCTAAAACTGCAATTATTTTTCCGGAACCCGTGTAATTCTGCTGGTGCAGAATATGTCCGTTCAGCATCTGAATCTGGTTTGTAGAGGTTCCGTAATTATAATTAATGGTCGTTTTAAGTTTACTGTTTGTTGCTGCAATTTGATTTTCACCAGCCTTCTTAGAAGTTATGTTTAATACTTTATTTGCAAAAACAACTTTATCAACAAATGATAACGCTTTTAACCCATTAATATTTACCTGAGTTCCCCTGATATGAAGTGCATTCAGCCATTTAGACTGTGCGAGGACAGTAATTCCGGTACTCGCTTTTACCTGATTGACATACGTTGTTTCCAAAGGAACATCAGTAAGATTCAGCGTTATACTTTGAGCAGATCTTCTCTCGAGGGCACGCTGAGAAAGCATTAAAGCAGGATTATCAAAATAGGCTTGTGCATTGGGTTTATCCTTAAAATAGACCCAGGCATCTTCCTGTGAAAACATTGCAGTTGAAATCCATAAGAAAAAAAACAAGTAATTTACCTTCATAGCAAACTCATTTAAAAGCAAAAGCCTTTGTTAAAAGTATAAAGCTATGAAATTACTCCCGAACCAACTAATTCATTTTCTAAATACCAGGCAACAAATTGTCCTTCGGTTATAGCAGATTGCGGTTCCTCAAAACGCACATACATTCCGTCTTCAAATTGGTGCAATGTTGCTTTTTGTAAAGGCTGTCGATAACGGATTCTTGCCATCACCTCCATAGTTTCGCCTACTTTTAAAGTCATATCGGTACGGATCCAATGGACTTCTGATTTTTCTATAAATAATGCTTTTTTAAACAACCCGGGATGATTACTTGTCAGACCGGTGTATATTGTATTGGTTTCAACATCTGTTGCAATAACAAATAACGGATCAGTAGTTCCGCCAACGTTTAAACCTTTTCGCTGTCCAACCGTAAAATAATGAGCCCCCTGATGTTTACCCATAAATTTCCCCATTTCAGGACGATAATCCAATTTTTGAGCTTCGATTTTTAATTGTTCTTCCAAAGATAATCCAACTGGTTTTTCAACGTTATAAATGGGATTATTTTTATCAATCTGAACAATTTTTCCTTCTTTAGGCTGCAATTTTTGCTGTAAAAATTCCGGCAAACGCACTTTTCCAATAAAGCAAAGTCCCTGTGAATCTTTTTTCTCAGCCGTTACCAATTCCATTTCAGCTGCAATTTCACGGACCTGGGGTTTAGTCAAAGCTCCAATTGGGAATAATGCTTTAGATAACTGTTCCTGAGACAACTGACATAAAAAATACGATTGATCTTTATTATTATCTGCTCCGGCAATTAATTGATAAATAGTTTTTCCATCAACTTCAGTTTCACTTTTTTGACAATAATGACCCGTTGCTACATAATCTGCACCAAGGCTTAAGGCAATTTTCATGAAAACATCAAATTTTATTTCGCGGTTACAAAGCACGTCAGGATTTGGAGTTCTTCCTTTTTCATATTCGTTGAACATGTAGTCCACGATTTTCTCTTTGTATTCTTCGCTTAAATCGACTGTCTGAAACGGTATCCCTAGTTTTTCAGCAACTAACAAAGCGTCATTGCTATCTTCTAACCACGGACATTCATTTGAAATAGTTACAGAGTCATCGTGCCAGTTTTTCATAAAAAGCCCAATAACTTCGTATCCCTGCTGTTGCAGTAAATAAGCTGCAACACTCGAATCTACTCCTCCGGAAAGTCCAACAACTACACGTTTCATTCTAAATCTTTTATATTTTTACAAGGGTGCAAAGATAAATCAAATTATAGATAATTAGGGTAGTTTTGATTACTTTATAACATACTGAAATTGACAAAGCTTATTGTAATTAATTTTTCCCGATAAACTTTTGATTTTGTTTTTTCTTGTTCGGTAGATTAAATTTTGTTTATATCACGGAAGTAAAATTATCCCCGCAATACCTTTACTATTATTTCTTTTCAGCCGGATTTTTATTAGTTCCTGTTTTTTCAGAAATTTTATTGATATTCTTCGGATCACTCATATTGACTTCCTTCGTAAGCTTTCCTTTTACATAAAATTTCCAAATTCCTGCTTTTTTTCCATTCAGGAATTTACCTTCTGAAGCCACTACTCCATCTAAGTCATAAAAAACCGCGTCACCATTATACTGGTCATTTGCATATGTTGTTTGTTCTAAAATGATTCCGTTTTGGCCAAATTTTTTATATACGCCTTCTTTCAGACCATTTTTATACGTCATTTCTTCTGCCACTTTTTCATTTGGATAATAAACGGTTCTTTTTCCTTCCAGTTTACCGTTCTTATAGTTTTCAAGCGTCATGATTACTTTTGAAGCTTTATGGTAATATTTCCATTCTCCCTCATATTTTTTGTCAACCACTTTTCCTTCACTTACCTTGTTTTTTTTCTGATCATAGAAAATTGTATAAGCACTTCCGTCATTTGCACTAAAGTCACGGGTTGCAATTACATCTCCTTTTTTAGTATCATCAAAAAATTTAAAAACCCCAACTTCTTTTCCGTGGCTGAAAGTACCTTCATAACGAGGTCGTTTCGAAATTTCATAAGTCCCTTTCCAGACACCATCTTTTTTTCCGTTGGTATCCAGTTTATTAAAATCCTGCGCAAAACCTGCGGCACTTATCAAAAACAAAATCCAAAAATTTCTCATATTTTCTTTTTCTATATAACAACAAAGATTGATTTTTAGTATTGCAAAGGTATAACCATTATACAAAAACTCCTTTATCTATTACTAAAAAGTCGTTAAGAGCTGAGATTTGAATCTTTTTCATGCCAGTAAATAAAATTTAAAAAAAGCTTTTATAATAATTGAATAACTTTTGCAAATTAACCTATATTCGCAAAAAATAATATAGCAAAAAAAATATAACGCAAATTAAATCCGGAGCCTGATGAAATCCTTAAAATTATTCTTACTTACACTTTTTATAGGTGCCTCACAATTACATGCACAAGCAAAAGTGGAATCTATCATCTATAAATTCCACCCACATTATATGACTACTGATATAGGTCAGACTGTCGCAGGAACTTATTTGATCGAAGGAAAAAAACAACCCATTATTGAAATCAATGCTGATGGTACCGGTATTATTCAATTAGCCAATTTATCTAAAAAGAAATTAACCTGGGGAATAGAATGTTCTGATGAAGGCATTCCTATCTTCAAAGAAGGCTACGACAGTTCTTCTTATACATTTTGGTATAAAATAACAGGAACAGGTGAATGGCTTTATACACAGTTTTTAATTATTCCTGGCAAGAAAAAAATGTATCTTATGGGAGATCGTGTAAAATATTATGGAGAAACCCAAGTAAAAACTGAGGAGGAATAATTACCCTTTTTTATATGAAGTAAAGCAAAAATAAAAACGTTTTATCTGATTTTATCAACACTTCTGAAAATTTCAGCTTTTTATTTCATGAAATAAAAAATTATACCTAATTTTTATTTAATTTGCAATAAACTTCAATATCTCATCTAATGGTTACAATCACACGCCTTTTTGATTTCCCTTATTATCAACAAGAAACTTACAATCTTCAGGTTGCATTCGCTACCAAAAAAAATGGGGTTTGGGAAAAAACATCCAGCAGTGAATATATTGCTAAAGCCAATGCTGTTTCAAGAGCACTATTGCGCCTGGGTGTTCAAAAAGATGATAAAATTGCCCTGATCACTTCAAATAACCGTACGGAGTGGAACATCATGGACATTGGGATTCTCCAGACCGGAGCGCAAAACGTTCCAATCTACCCTACAATTGCTGAAGAAGATTATGAATATATTTTAAATCATAGCGGCAGTATTTATTGTTTTGTTTCTGACGAAGAAGTGCTTCAGAAAGTCAATGCGATAAAAGCAAATGTTCCAACATTAAAAGAGGTCTATTCCTTTAACGAAATCACAGGCTGCAAACACTGGTCGGAATTACTGACTCTGGGTGATAACGAAAGCAACCAGACAGAGGTTGAAGCCAGAAAAGACAGTATCAAAGAAGACGATTTAGCTACTATAATTTATACTTCCGGAACTACCGGAAGACCTAAAGGCGTTATGCTTTCGCATAAAAACATTGTATCGAATGTATTGGACAGTGCGCCAAGAATTCCGTTTGATGCGGGAAAAAGTACCGCTTTAAGTTTTCTCCCAATCTGTCATATTTTTGAAAGAATGATTTTGTACATCTATCAATATTATGGTGTTTCGGTTTACTTTGGGGAGTCCATTGAAAAAATAAGTGATAATTTAAAAGAAGTACGCCCTACAGTAATTACAGCTGTACCAAGGCTTTTGGAGAAAGTTTACGATAAAATTTATGCCAAAGGAACTGAACTGACCGGCATCAAGAAAAAACTCTTTTTCTGGGCGATTGATTTAGGCTTAAAATATGAACCATACGGCGCCAATGGATTTTGGTATGAATTTCAGTTAAAAATTGCCCGAAAACTGATTTTCAGTAAATGGAAAGAAGGCTTAGGCGGAAGGCTGGAGTTAATGGTTTCAGGAAGTGCTGCTTTACAAACCCGTTTATCGAGAGTTTTTGCTGCCGCTGAAATCCCGGTAATGGAAGGTTACGGTTTGTCTGAAACTTCTCCTGTAATTGCTGTAAATGATCAAAGAAATAAAGGTTTCAAGATTGGAACTGTAGGAAAAGTAATTCGCAACGTTGAAGTTAAAATTGCCCAGGACGGTGAAATCCTTTGCAAAGGACCAAATGTAATGTTAGGTTACTACAAAGATCCTGAAAAAACGGCTGAGGCTTTACAAGACGGATATTTCCACACGGGCGATATTGGAGAAATCGATAATGAAGGTTTCCTAAAAATTACCGATCGTAAAAAAGAAATGTTCAAAACATCGGGGGGAAAATACATTGCACCTCAGCTGATTGAAAATGCAATGAAACAATCCCGTTTTATAGAACAGATAATGGTAATTGGCGATGGTGAAAAGATGCCGGCAGCTTTTATTCAGCCGAATTTTGAATTTGTAAAAGAATGGGCGAAAATCCATAAAATCAATTTAGGGAATTCTACTGCTGAAATCGCTTCTAATCCTGATGTGATTAAACGAATTGACGAAGAAATAGAAAATATCAACAAGAAATTCGGACACTGGGAACAAATCAAACGTTTTGAGCTTACCCCGGACATATGGTCAATAGATGGCGGACAGCTTACTCCTACCTTAAAATTAAAACGTAAAATTATTAAAGAAATTTATAAAGATCTTTACGCAAAAATCTATGGTCAAAATTAAATAAATCAGAATAATATAACCAACGAGAAACGGCTGTCTTTTTTAAGAACAGCCGTTTTCAATTTTAAGAAATTTACATTTTAGTCATTATCAAAAAAGTAAGTAAAAGAAAGACTAAAATAATTCTGTTTCGCTTTAGTTTCATAAGCAGCATTATAAAATGGAGCTTTTCTAAATGGATCAGATAATCCCATATTATATCTTAAATTACAGGCTATGTTATGATATTCTACCCTAAACCCAAGTGGCACATACGTATTGATCGATATTCTCTCATTCTCTTGGTCAAAATTTACATATTTTACCTGTAGATTTAGCGGTTCCAGAATATAGTTTTCTTTACTACCATCTGCAGGCATATATTGTTGAACAAGACTAACTGTTAAACCTGCGTTTAATCCAATCTTAAGGTTATCATTATAAAAACTTAAAAAGTTATAGTTCAAAACAAATGGAATATCAAAATTGTCTAATGTAAATTTTAGATCTTCAGGTTCAGCATTTAAATCGGCTTTACCAACAAATATCATTCTGTGGTGCACATAATTTAAACCAATTGAAAATTCAAGGTCTTCTGTAAATTCTGCTGTTCCAACTATTCCAATCATGTAGCCTGGCTGAGACTTAGTGAAAAGCACATTTGAATCTAATGCATAATTGGTATAACCGGCTGTAATACCAAACCTACCATCAAAAGCGCCACGCTGACTATATTGGCTATATGTATTAGAACTTAAAATGATAAATAAAAGAATAAAAAAGTGGATTTTGAATGACTTCATGAAAGAAAAAAAGTGAAATTATTGTTAAAAATTATAGTACAAATATATTGTTAAATTTATACTTTTGGCGAAAAAATACTTTTGCATGAAAAAAATTTTCACTTTGCTTTTAATCCTAATTTTGACTGGATGCGAAATAGAAAACATAAACTACATAACACCAGTTGTTTTGAGTTATGAACCCGAAAATGTTTTAACTAATTCTGCAAGCTTGGGAGGGGAAGTTGGAAGCGAAGGTGGGAAAAAAATCACCGAGTATGGAATTGTCTGGTCTAAAACAGAACATCCAACAACAAATGACAATAAAATAGTAGAAGGGTCTCGAATAGGAGAAACTTTTAAGACTTATTCTGTATTTGAAGGCAACACCATTTATTACTATCGCTTTTATGCAATTAATGAAATTGGGACTGGATATGGCAAAGAATATTCATTTAAAACTAGTGCAGAAGCACCTTGTAATCCGATCACAAATAATAAAGTCTATTTAATTGGTAATACAGATCCGATAAATATAACATATGTTGATATATCACACCCGAGTTGGGGATTTAATGAAGGCAATGTGGAGTTTGAAACCAGTACCAACAAAACAGCCCGAATTTTTGTTCAGTTTAATGAATACAATGAAAGAATGCCTTTAACAGGTATTTATACAGTGGTTTCAGGTGATTTTGGGAATGGCCTGAATTTATCAACTGGCAAAGCCAAATTATTTATTCAGGATTATGGACTTTACGGCTATGGTGGAGCAGACGCTGAACCAGGAACAAAGTTTTATGTTAAAAATGAAAATAATGTTGTGACCATTATTTTTTGTGATACTCCGGTCGGAAAAAAGTATGTCCTTAACGGAAAATTTTCTTTTATGACATCAAATAAATTCTAATCAATTAGATAAATCAGAATAATAATAAACCAACGAGAAACGGCTGCCCTTTTAATAGCAGCCGTTTTTATTTAGAATTAATTGCTTTTCACTATTCATACGTTTTATCAATCTGACTTAAAATAGTTGGATCCTGAATTTCATCATCTTTAGCAAACAATAAAACTTTAGACATTACCTCAGCAGATTTCGGATCATCATCTGCAAAAGGAATGAACAAACGTCCTCTGTGCTGCGAATGAATTGGCAGGACCGATAAATATTTACCCGGAAGCTGATGCACAACCGCGCTTCCTAAATGCACGCTGTAATCAGCTAGTTTTCCTTTTATGATGGCATGATTTTCTTTTATTTCAACATTTTTGACTTTAAATAATCGCAATGTTTCTCTCAATAAAACGCCTCTCATTTCGATAGAAGAATGACTTGCTTCCGGATCTACGCCTCCAACATGAGCCACACTTACCACCAAGTCAATATCACGCATTACTTCTGAGAAAATTCTCGGATTGATATCTTCAAACGCAATGTTTTTATAATCCTTTAAAGAATGGAATTCGATCGTTTCTAAAGTCGGACTCTCCACATCTGCCGGCGAAAACCAGTCTGCCATCGCATACATTTTTACCTGATAACCTTCTTTATGGAAAACTTTCTGCAATCCCTCTTCGTAATCTACTTTCCAGCCACGTGTTTTTAATAATGCCAAAGTTTTATTCGGCTGAACCTGATGTCCTGCATAACGTCTTGAAATTGATTTTTCTTTCAACTCGTCTGGCGTTGGAACATACAATTCTCTGAAAATCTGTTTAAAAGGCTGTTGCAATTTATTATCAAAACAATACGATTGAAAATCAACCCAAACGCCATTTTTATGGAGATCATAACAATGTGCAATTCTAAAAGTCTGATTTTCGTTTAACGAAATCATTTCTCCCAAAGCAGAAATCAGATTTCCATCTACATAAAAGCCAATCTGATTGTCATTCGAAATAAAAACTAACTTTTCTAAATGTTTCGATATAATCGGATGCTCAAAAAGGTTCTGCATTTCTGTGAATAAAAACTCATCACCACGAATCATACTTTCTTCCAAACCTTTTCTGGAGCGTGTCCATTGTTCACGCATCGTTTTTCTGTAAGCGGTTAATTCCAGAATGCCTTTGTCTTTTTTATATTTTGCCGGAATCGCTTTTATTTCTTTATCCTCTTTAAAAGTAACCAGATCGGCTTTTCCTTCTTTATTAATTACAAGACTTACCGTAATATCATCCAGTTTTACTTCTGTTTCTTTCGATAAAATATTCTGAACTTGTTTTGTTTCCATTGCCCAAGTCAAACGAACCGGATCCGGATAACCGGCATTTCTCGCTAAATTTTCTAAAGCCACACGAATCGCCAAAGCTTCGCTCGCCTGTTTCATCGAACCGAATTCTTTGCTTTCTTTTTTAAACTGCTGTAAATATTCGTAACGCGCCAAAATATCTTTTTCCGGACTTGCTTTGCTTAACGGAACCAATCCGTAAACTCTTAGATAATCCTGATCGCGTTTGTCTTTTACTTTGGCCGTAACTTCCCTAATTTTTAAATCGCCCGTAATCGTATCCGCGTACAATCTGGCGCGTCTGTGGCCGTTTCCGTCTGTTACATATTTCGCAGATTCATATAAAAGTTCCCATTTTGCTTTTCCTAATTTTTTGTACGCCGATGTAAACCAATCTTTATCGACAGCACCATCTTTAAAATCCTGTAAATCTAAAGTCGAAAATCTCGCTGCTTCACTTTCTAGTTCTGAATTGGTAGCGCTGTAAGATGCCGTTTTCGTATGTGCATGAAACCACCAGATCCCTTCATCCAGACCATTCCAATCCAAATAACTGCTGATAAACTTTTGCCATTGTGGCGCATAAATCGCAGTCTGAATCAATCTTTCTTCAGAGATTTTGGCTTTTTTAATTAAGGCATTAAAACTTTCCTGTGTATCTGTTTCTAACGGATAACATCTTTTCAATAAGAAACTGAATAATTTCTGTTTTGTTAAATCGGTGTAACTCCATGAATAAATATACCCTTTGTACAAACTTGCTTTTCCCAGTGCTGTAATCAATTCGACTAAACGGTTAGCACCAAAAATCTTCTGGAAACTCTGCACCAAATGCGTTACCGTTGTATTCGAATCTCCTCGCTTCACCTCAACATCCAAAAATGTTTCCCTGATTTTATCAATCATCGGAACCAGGAACGGAAACTTCTTAATTAAGTCTTCGCTCCCAAAATGCCTGTAATGTTTGGTTTCGCTGGTTAAAACAGAAATTCTTTCGCTTTCTAAAATACCTTCGTACAATTCGCCTTCGGTAATTAATTTTTGTTCGAAAGCCACGCAAAACAAGTGAATTGGCGGTTTGGCAAACGGTCTGTTTTTTTCCAATCCGTTCAATTGCCTCCATCTGTACAGATTCCAAACCTTAGCATTTTGTTCTTCCGTTAAATCAAGTAAGCCGATTTTATTCAAATAAACATCAAAAAAGCCTTGGTTTTGCCAACCGTTTCCGTTGTTGTTATTATAATAGTATTCGTCTTTAGCAGGTTTGTATTCAAACTCAATTATCGATTCCGGAAGATCTGCGTATAAAGTACTGCAGGCATCGATTAAGAAATCGGCTTTTTCTTCAAAAGCATATTTTAATTGCAAGGCATTCAGAATATTTAAAATCGCATTGTCCCAATCGTAACCTCTTTTGTTCTGATGCGGTAATAATTCTTTATAATAAAAAACATGTTTTTCCAGAAAATCCCTCCACACTTTTCGATCACAATTGCTGACCATCGTCATCAAAAACAAATCTCTATTGGCAAGACCCGATTTTGTAAACCATGCTGACCAAACTTCATACAACGGATAATTTGTCTGTGCTAATTCTGAGTCTTTTTCGTCTTTCAAATATTTTATTGTTCTAAAAGTATTACCCAATAAAACAGTCGATTTGCTATTATCGTAGTTCTCGATTTCGTATTCGTAGTTTGTGTTTTCTTCAAACAATTTGTAAAGCTTCGCAATTTCAGTTTTAATATGCGACATCGATTTGGAGAAACCATATTGGTATTCTTTTACCGCTTTTGTGTACAAAGAATCTGCTTTTGGTTTTGGCAATTCGTAAGCCGAAATTTCGTTTGGCGTAAAAAATCCGTAACCGTTTTCTTCACTTAAAAGATCTTGCTTTTTTGAAGGCTCTAACTGCTCAATAAACCTGGTTTCTTTCTCGGTAATTTTTGGTCTTTTCAGATAGTCTTTTACCCAATCGTTAACCTTGTCCGTCAATTTATTGTTTTTCTGAAGCTGCAACATTACATCCAACATCGACATACGCTGTTCTAAATCGCCTTTTTCTACAGTCTGATCCACAAAATTGATTACTTTTTGATCTTCTTGTTTGATCAGAATTGCGGTTAGGTTTTTCTTTAAATTCGAGTTTTTACGTTTAAATAATTCCTGAAAAATCGCCAGTTCCTCTTGTGTTAAACTCATATCTTTTAAAACATTAACTGCTGAAGCCACAAGAGATTCTCCCCTGTCTTTTATAATGCGTAAGGCAAAATTTCTTTGAAATTCAGTCGGTTCTGTTTTGGTTTGATTGTTTTGATTGTTGTAGTACGAATAGCTGTAAAAATTGCCCAATAAATTTCTGGTCAGTTTCTCTCTTAAATTGATCGAAAAACCTTCAAAATGTTGTAAAACCGCTTCTAATCTTTCGTTGTTATCGCCAACTAAATTAATAGCTGAAGCATAAAGTGTATCTCTTTCAAACTTTACATTCAGCCACGAAAATACTTTGCCTTCAAAAGTTTTTTCTTTCTCGGTAATGCTTTGCGCCAGATTGTAAACTTTATCAAAGAAGTTTGGATAATCTGTGTTTTCGATATAGAATTTCGATTTGGTATTGGCTTCCAACAAAGCATTCATTCTTGGAACTGCAAAGGCTAAAACCTGTAAATTCTCATCTTCTAAAGCTTTAAAATAAAGTGGCATCTCGATATAAGGATCATTCGTTTCTCCTGCAAATTTCAGTGCCAGTGATTTCTTTTCGACCGAACCTTTTTCTACTAATTCGTGCAGATACGGAACCGTTTTCTCGACATCCAAAACGCCCTGAACCCAAAGTGCCATATAGACTTCGTTATTGTTTTTGCTTTTTACGCCAGTCGGAATCGTTTCTGGTTTTGAAAAATAACCCGAGGCCAACTCGATAATGTTACGAACCGTTGTTTCTTTTTCAGATTCCCAGCCCAGACCTGTCCACGTATCAATGGCTCTAACGACTGATGAAAAGCGAGTCAGTTTATTATCGATCAAAACTTTGATCATGTATTGCAAAGCGCCAATACTTGTTTCGTCTAAAGCTTCGAGAATCGTCTGGCGCAAACCTTCCTGACGTTGTGCTGCCAAAAGCAATTTTTCTACCAATTCCCAGTTTTCTTGTTTTTCGCTGTTTAAAAGCGCTTTGATGCTATTTCTGGATACTTTTCCGTGGGTATCTTTATTGAAAATAATGTCTTCAAACAATTGATAAAGTCCATCTTTTCCAGCATCCAACGCAGCCGACCAAACCATGAATTTATTCATTGAATTTGAAATCTCGGTATCGTAACGAATTTCGTCCTCAATACTCAAATCATAATAAAAAGTAGTGCTGTCCTGATAATTGTATTTACTGGGGCCGTTTAATAAAGAACGCAGAAAATTAATCTGATTGACCAGCAAATATTTCTGATGATTGGGCGCCCTAAAAGCTCTTCGCGTGTAACCCGTCTGATACATTTTTTGAGGCAATCTGTTCCAGGCTTCTTTTACGTATGAAGCATTTTCTTCCCCAAAAAAGAAAAGCAATAAATCGTAGTAATTTTTATCATCCCAGATATTCTCTTTTACCAAAGTCGCAAACTTTTCGGCTTCTTTAGAACCCAGTGAAATATAATTGCTGTAATAATTGTCCTGAAGTTTCAATAGTTCAAGACCAAACTCGGCAACTTCTTTTTTGAGTTTTGTTCCTGAGAATAATTTCGAAAGCAAATTGCTGTTTACAATTTCTTCCAGTTCTTTTTTAAATCTCTTAATCGGATTTTCGATTGCTTTACTTTTTAAAAGATCTTCTATTGTCATGATTTTTATTTTAGATTGCAGATTTTAGATTTGAATTGACATTGCAATTGATTTTTGAAATTGAATTTTGAAATTGCCATTGCCATTGAAAACTACCAGTAGCTTCCCGCCAAAAACGTAAGTCTGATAAACATCAGTGGTTTGTTTTCTTGGAGGTTGATTTCCTGATGTAAAGTTTCCAGCTGATCATCTCCGTAGAAAACAGCGTACAAACCATCTTCAAAAGCCTGAAGGGCGGTTTCCTGCGCTTTTGCTAAATCGACTTGATTGTGATTGTAAATCGCACCGAAACCTACTTTTCCGGTATCGGTTAGAATAGGCAAATAATTTTCTTTGGGAAGATGGATTTTGTCTTCGTCTTCAAATTCAAAAGAAGAAGCCTGAAATAGTTGTACCTGATAATCCACTACCAGGTCAATAAGGTTTTGTGTAGAAATAACAGAGTTTGCTGCAGCGATTTCGATTGTTTTATCCTGAAGAATGGGATGTTTTTTTCCTAACTGCTTTACTGATATAGTAAGATTCATTTAATGCTAAATTATAATTTTTCAGATCTGTAAAATACTAAATACAAATTAAACCTACATTAAAATGACATCTTTTTTCTATTAAAAAATCACCTCAGCGTAGTACCGGATAAAATTAAAAATTCATCGTAAAAAAATACCCCGCAAATTGGTGTCTGTGGGGTTTGGGTTTTTATTGGGAGTGAATTCATTATCTGAAAGATGTTCACGGTTTGTAAAACTGCTCAGTAATGTAGAAAACCGTATCGATAAAATACAAGTTCTTTTCAAACGTCAATACATTTTCATCATGCAAATCTTCGAGAATTATTCCCAGATCCGGATTAAAATAATCATTATTTCTTGTATTTACAAAGCCGTTTTCATTTAGAAACTTTTTGACAATTTCTAATTCTGTTAATTCATCAAATTTTATAAAATCCTGCTCAACAACGGCATAAAGAACTTCTTCCGATTCATAGAACCCAACTAATTGATAAGCTGTATCTGGAAAAAAGAAATTATTCAACAATAAGTTATTGAAATAATCTTCCCACGATAAATAATAAATAGAATCATTGAGTTTAAAAACCTTAAACTCGTCCTGATGAAGATACACCTTTTGTTCAGCACCACTGGAAACAAAAGAATTGATATCGATATTTGCATTCCAAAAATTATTTTGGTTGCAAAATTGCTTTATGATCTCTGCTTCTTCTCTTTTGATTTGCTTGCTATCTTTAGCTTCGCAACCTGCGCTCTTGCTTCTTCTAAGGTAACAGGAGATCGCTTGGATAGCATCTCCATACCTAACTTGGCTCTTTCCTGAAATGATATTTTGTAGTTCATGTTTCATGAAAATTTAAAGTTCAAAGATAAGGATTATTTACTGATATAATTCTTCACGAATTTTAATCAAAGCCTGAATCGCTTTTTCTTCATTAGGTTTCTCAGGCAAAGTCGAAATTTTATAATGATTTTCGATTGAAGCAATTAAATTATCTGCCATTTCGAGTAAATCATCGTATTCTCTGTTTCCTGCTTTTATGTCTAATAACTCTTCACGGTTTGAAACTCTGATATTTAATTTTCCGGTTGAAAGAATTTGCTCAGCCGTTTGCAACAACCTAATCGTGTGCATCATGTTTTTGCTGTCGTAATTTTTTCCGTGCTGCTGATTGGTGTTGTAACGTTCTTGATTGCGTTTTTCAATCCAGTTCCAGTACTCAGTGTATTCTTTACAGTATTTTGAGTATCCGTCCTGATTGCAGGATAAATAACCGATCGATTTTTCGTTTTTAGGAATCGACGAAACCGACACTTCATTAGAGTTTTCTTTCTGAATAATGCCTTTGTAGCCTAAGGCTTTATTTTCGTCATAAAACATGGCAAACATATCCTTTATATGCGGCATTTTTGAAAATCCAATCTGCGACGCATGACAGGAATTCGCTATTAACCAATTTTGAACAGAATTGCTCCCTGCGCGGACAAGTACGGACAAGTCGCGACTTGTCCCTGCCCCTGCAGGCAATACATAACAAAAATTCAAAAGGCTTTTCTTTTCCTTTGGCAGCGGATTTACGATTTTCTTGTTTAAACCTCTCGCCTTTTTGATCTGCGTAACGGCATAACCCGCAAAAGAATCTTTACAGAGTTTTGATAGAAAATCTTCTATTCTCAGGTTTTCCATTAACGGATGTTTGTACAAAATACAATCTTCCGGCGAAGCCAGAATCTCCAATATATTAGGATTGTTTTTAAGCAGTAATTCTACAAAACGACCAATTTCATAATAAACCTCATCATTCGTCTCATTTGCAATCTGCGGAATATAATCTAAACCAAAGAATTTGTCTTTCGGAAGATAATAAACGCCTTTTATATCGGTATCTGATGTTGGTGTATTTAAACCAAAAGATCTGCTTCCTGAAATTACTTCGAAAAGGATTAGGTTTTGGGATTTTAGGTTTTGGATGGTCATTTTAATTTATTTATATGATTACGCCAATAATCGGGAAAATAAGGTGTTTTAAAATAATAATGTGCAATTGTTCTTAAAGAAGAAAAACCATATTTATCAGTCCTGTATTCATATTGAAATTCATCTTTTCTTTTTAGAAGTTTATTCTTGAAATCTTCAAATGATAATTCCTTATTAAATTCTGAAAACATACTTGTTTCAATTTGATACCCATCATTAACTGATATTGAGAATAATTGTTCTTCTAAATCATTTTCAGTATTTTCAATAAGGTGTTTTGAAATTGAATTTATGCTATGATGTGGTACAAATAATCCTAAAGTAATATCACTTTCAATTACAAATTTTCTTGTTTCATAATATGTTTGATCTAAATCTAAAATTGCAATATATTCTAATAATACAGCCAGCAACGGAGAAATTGAATCTATATAATAGACTGGTTTTACACTTGTAACTGTATATTTTATTACACTTTCAATGTTATTAGATGCATCGGGAAATTTATTATAATTCTTTTTAAGAAACTTTAAATAACCTAATATGTTCAAAAGATATTGCTTTGCGGATTCAATATCCCCAAAATATATTAATAAATTAATATTATCAATTATTGGAATTGAGTGAATATCTATTAATGGCCTAGATAGAACATTAATATTTTGTAAGGTGTTATTAATTCTAAAAATATAACTTTTATATTGATCTTTTTGAATTTTATCTTTTAATGAGTTAATAAAATAATTTAAAGTAACATTAAAATCATAACTTCTAACAGTATATCCTATTTGCTCATATCTACCGCCATTTTCATAATGTAAACCATCTTTCAACTCTAATAAATTTAAATTTCTTTCTAAGTATTCTTCAATAGTAGAATTATAGAATAAATAAAACTGATTAAATAAATTTATAACCTCTTTAATAGTTTCTAATTTGTTTTTTAATATCCAAAACCAATACTTTAATATTAAATGGGTAAGATATTTTTTTGCTATTGATAAGTTATTGTAGTTTTTTGATTCTGTATAAATTATATAGGCTACCAAATTAACAGATTGAAATATAAGTTTTTGCGATCGACTTAATTTACCTTTAGTTTTAGAAAATGAATTTTTAAATAAAAGATTATTTAATAAAGAATCAAAATCATTTGAAACATTTTCTCCTACATTCAAATTCACTAAAACTCTATTAAAAAGTCTTATATTTTCATCATTAATTAATAAATATCTACTAAAAATTTCATTTGAGAGTAAATCAGATATTTTATAAATATTCCATTCTTCAAATTCAATTCCTTTTTCAATAAATTCTTTTTGAGAAAATCCATTTAGTGATGTCCTTATTTTTTCACTTACCATACCGTTGAATACCAATACAACTTTAATTGGTAGCTTATCAAAATCTTTGTAAGTTGTTTTAAAATCAGCATCAACAGTCATTCTTAGTGTGTCACGAACCCCATTATCAGGTTTGTTCCATTTTTCACTGTCAATATTTCCCGCTTTTAATTCAAAATAAAAACGTTTCTTTATTCCATCTACTGGATCATTTTTTACAGCAACAATATCTTTTCCATATTGTGAAAATCCTTTGTATTCTTTCGGAGTAGAGAGAATTTCATATTCCAAAGTTTGAAGAAGAATTGTAAAAATCACATCTAATTCATTATCTTCCTTTAAAGATTCTAAATAGTCTTTTATTATTGTTGGCTTAATATTCATTATTTATTAAATCTTTCAAGTTGATATTCGTATAATTCTGGATTTTTATATATTCTAGTATCTATATACATTTGAGATTCAACTTTGCCTAATCGCATCACATTATTTTCATGTTCAAATTTCCAACTGTTACCCCTGATAATTGAAGTGCTTTTAAATAAACTTGAAAGTCCCGAAGGACTATTCCTTGCACTTTCCATCATTTTAGCTCTATTTTCGTTTTCTAAGCTATAATACAAATCCATAAATGATTTTTCATTGTAATAAGGATTTAAGTCGTTAGTCTTGTACTTTAACTTTTTAATCTCTTCATACAATTTAAGTGATTGTTTTACAGGTTTCAAGAAAGATGCTTTTTTTCTTGATTTAGGGATTAAGTTTTCCAGCCATTCAATTAATATTTCGTTATAACATTCATAAACTAGGGTACTTAACTGCATTTGAAGTTTTTCAATTACTTTGGGAAATCTAGAATCTATTAAGTTAATTAATATCGGAATAAGTTTATCAAAAGAATGAGGGAAATTGCAAATCATTTCGATTGCTAAAATTTGGTCTTCTTCAGTTTCAAGTTTTAATAAATCAATTTGCATTGGATTCTCTCTACCACTCATTATTATTTCAATAGGTAATAATCCTGTTCTTTGTTTGGTAGATATCAATGACAATATAAATTCTTCTGTTTTTTCTCTTGAAGTTGACCAAAAATGTGATAATGGTTCTTCGAAAAGACTTATAGAGCTTCTATGCCAACCATTATTATAAATAACTCCAATTAAGTGAAATAAGTATTTTGGCTCTTTAAAATTATAGAAAAAAGAACTTATAACATGTATGTTCTTTGTACGGTTTAGGTAGCCATGCAAAAGTTCGTATTTTAAGTCTTCAAACTTTTCATAACCATATGTAATTGTATTGAAATAGCTGTTTATTTCATCATCATTGGGATTTTCAAAATACTCAAATAATTTACTAGAAAGTTTTTCAAAATCAATTGAAGTATTAAACGGAGAATTTATTAAATTTTCAATAATTCTAGTTTTGTGGTATAAATATTCTGTACTATTATCATTTATTAATATTCCAAATAATTCATTATAGATTATTTCTGAATTTATATCCAATAATGAAAAAGCCCATAACGCTTCTTTTGTGGAGTTTGTTAATCTCTCTTTAAGTTTTTCTAGATATTCAATTTTTCCTTTATTGATTATTTTACTAATTAAAACTATTAAATAATGAGGTATTTCATTTTCAAATTTATTTAATAGAAACTGAATCAAACAAATTGAAAAGTCCTCTTTTTTATCGATAATCGAATTCAGATAATCATTTAAATAATGTCTACTATTTACTTCACTATTTGACTCTAAAAATTCACTAATTTCCTCAATACTTATATCTTTTAAAACAAGAAAAATATAAAATATTTTTTGAAAGTTTCTTAGCTCATAAATTACATTAAATTTCTGTTCCAGTTCATTTTTATATGATATAATATCAATTCCCTTAATATCTAATTCTAATAAATAATTAACTCTAAACGCATCAAATATTTTAGTATAAGCATTTATTATATTACCATAATTATATTCTTTTTTTATAAGTTCTTCAAGTTCGTGAATAGTTTTAAAAGATTCTTCAATGTTGTTAGTTAAGGAACTCTGTAGTTTATTAACAACCATTTCTTTAAAATAACCATATATTTCTGGCAAATATAAATTCACTTCAAAATTACCATCTGAGAGTTTTTTAATAATCCCTTTTTTTTCTAATTCAGAATACTTTTTTAGCTCAAGAGAATCAATTAAAGTTTCTCTAGTTTGAAAAATGTACACGAATAGATTCTCTAACTGTTTTAGTTGTTTCATAATTCTATTTTATCATGTCCCTAAAAAACAAATCCAACTCCTCATTCAACTTCTTCCCGCTTCCCAACTTACTTGCATTTTCCTGATTAAATTGAACAGTTTCCAGTAAAAAATCAGTTATTAAAGTTTCTTTTGGGTGCAAGTAGGTTTCGTTTTGGCTGGCTTTTATTTGTTGTAATTCCAGTATTTTTTCCTGTATGTTTTTGGGTGAAATTGGCGAAATTTCGGCAAAAGCTACGGGCGGAAAAGTATTCTTTTCTATAATCCATTTTCCGGCCAATGCGGTGCGGAGGGCGTAGAAATAACTTTTTAGTTTTACTTCTTCCATTTCGCAGACTTCCATAAAGTTTTTTGTTGTTCCCAAATAATGGTGTAAAACCGCTATTGGCGAAAAACATTCTACGGCTAGCTCACGCATTTGTCTGGCAAAAACTTCATTCTCAAAATACACTACAGGCGAAAACAACCATTCTAACAAAGGTGCGTTAGATTTTGCTGCTAATTTTACGGCTTTCCGTAAATCCCAGCCGGAACCGTCAAGATCGTCTTCGGTCATGAATTCGATTACATCGGGTTTTTCCCAAAGCGATAAATAATAATCGGGTTTGTGTTTGTATATAAAACGGATATCGTAGTCGCTGTCCGGAGAGGCAAATCCCCAGGCACGGCTTCCTGATTCAACAGCAAAGAGTATTTCTACGTCTTTCTGTTTCTCGATTTCTTTTAATTTTTGGAGTATTTTTTGTTTCATGGCTGGTTTCAAATGTAAGTAAACAGAAATGTTTTAAACTAAGTAGTTACACCTGATTTAGAGGCTAACATCTTTTTTTCTACAAAGGCGTTACCTTTTTTGTTTAATCGTAATTTTTGTCATTTCGAGGAACGAGAAATCACACGCGGGATTCTACAAAGATTGGATACATTCGTTGTGGAGCTTCTAGTGTGATTTCTCTCTTCGTTCGAAATGACAAAACAATAGCTTCTCATCCTTAAAAACTAAATCCCAAAAAAGCTTTTAGCATTCCTCGTCGTTTCCTCTGCTACTTTATCCAAAGTAATTCCTTTAAACTGTGCAATTGTTCCAGCAATATAGGGCAGAAAAGCAGGCTCGCATCTTCGTTCGTGGTATTTCTTCAAAAGACTGTTCGGAACATTTTTCGGAAGCATAAACGGTGCATCGGTTTCAATCATCATTTTGTCGAGCGGTACGTACTGAATGACTTCTTTTAAATGTGCGAAACGTTTGCTGTCTGAAATCGCTCCGGTAAAACCAAGATAAAATCCGTTATCGAGATAAGTTTTGGCTTCTTGCAAAGTTCCCGTAAAACAATGTACCACGGCTTTGGGAAGTTTTGGCAGATACTCTTTTGTGATATTCATAAAAGAATTAAAAGCCGCTCTCTCATGCAAAAACAAAGGTTTCTGAATTTCGATCGCCAGTTCTAAATGGGCTTTGTAACATTCTTCCTGCTTGTTTCGGGGCGAAAAATCACGGTCAAAATCGAGTCCGCACTCGCCTACTGAAACGACTTGTTTTTGTTCTAATAATTTTTTCAGCTTTGCAATACTTTGATTGTCAAAACTTTTCGCATCATGCGGGTGAATTCCTGCCGTAGCATACAACACGCCCGGATATTGTTTCGCAATCTTTGCTGATTCTTCGGAGTTGCGTACGCTTGTTCCTGTTAGAATCATTTTTGTTACGTCGGCATCTATGGCGTCTTGTACGATATCGTCTGTATCGTTTTGGAATTGTTTGTTGGTTAGGTTGATACCTATGTCTATGTAATTCATTTTTTTAAGGTTCTAAGGTTCTGGGAGACTAAGCTTGTAAGCTTCCTCTTTGGAACGTTTATTATTTTTTTGCCACTAAGGCACAAAGTTTTTTTTTTTTGTGTTGGTTATTATTTTATTAATCTGGCAGAGTCGCAAAGTTTTTTGCCACAGATTATAGGATTAAAAATGATTAAAATCTGTTTCAATCTGTTAAATCTGCGAGAGACAAATTTGCGTAAAGTTTGTCATTTCGAGGAACGAGAAATCACACGCGGGATTCTACAAAGATTGGACTCTCTTTGTGGAGCTACTAGTGTGATTTCTCCTCACGTCGAAATGACAAAAAATGAGGATAATCTTTGCGTAAGAGGCACTGCCGTGTGCATCTACATCGCCAACTGACGGAAATCTGAAATCTGAACATTGAGTACTAATCTCTAGAAATCTCCATAATAAACCTGGAAGCAAGGTAGTTTCAGGTCATTTCGCCATGTATCAACCACCTGATTTCTATCGTCCAACACAAATTCTACAAAGTATTTATCTTTTATAGACTCGTTATAAATTTCTGTTTTAATGATCGAATCTTTTCGGCTGTCTTTGGTTTTACGCATGATTAAATCGTCGTATTCAATTTCGTGCGTTTGAAGAAATCGCAATGTTGGTTCTTTGTATCGGTCTTCTCTTCCGGAAACCAATAGTATTTCGTATCCAAGCTTCTTGTAGTTCCGTAACACATTGGCTACCGGATTGTTGATTTCGTCTTCATCACATTTGCTGGCATCAAACGGATTTCGTCCGTTCATTAAAGCCAGTGTTCCATCCAGGTCACAGATAATTGCTTTTGGCAAATCGGGGTTTTGATTACAGTATTCTAAGTTTTTATTCACTTTTTTAATGGGTTTAAAATCAAAATTCTCTTTGGTTTTCTGCAATTGATAAAACATGTTTTCAATCACTTTTTTAGGCACTTTTCGGTCTCTTTTTTCATTTCGGCTAAAAAGTTCTTCTAGTGGTAAATCAAAAACTTTAAACTCAATATTTGCCATTTCCGAAAATTCAGCGATGGGCTGTTTGATGTAATCCAGCTTTACATTACAAGTATCCAAAAGCACATTCCAGCCATTTGAAAGCAGGGTTTTAATCTGAACATTGATGATCTTCGAAATCATACTTTCGACCGAATTATCCATCACTTCCTGAAATTGCGAAAAACGGATTTCGTCACGACTTATTCGCATTGTTTTAGCCTCAGTACGCACTTTCCATTCGGCAAACGTACTTTTTCCAGATGCCGGGCAACCTACTAATATCGTTAATGTTGGTGTCTTTTTCATTTCGCAATTTTTATAATCTTGGATCTAATGTTTTTTCTATTTCTTCGTTATTGATTCTTTTCAAAAGCAATAAACGCATCAAATAATTTTCTTCTTCTAAATCTTTGTACGGAATCTGAAGCATTTTTTGGTTGATTTCCCAGCCGTTTATCGATTGTTCCAGTTTCTTTTTTATGTTTCTCTTGTCTAAATAATGGTCAAAATCCTGATGAAAATTAACTCCGTAAATCATCGTCAAATAATTATTGTTTCTGACTTTAAAACAAGGAGGTACATTTTTAATGTAATTCTGAACTGGTTTAATCATAATGCCTTCTTCGTTGGCTTCTGTCAATTTTTCGAAGAAAGAATAGATTTCTGCAAGCTTTTCTTCTTTGTTCAAATCCGTAATTTCCAAATGCAAAAAAGAATCATCATTTACCAATCCGTAAGTCAAATTGCTGTTCGGAATCGATTCCTCACCAGAAACTCCAACTACTTTTAAAATCGTAAAAGGTTTAAAGTGTATTTCGCCTTCGTTTCCAAAAGTTTCAATCTGATTTTTAAATACTTGTAAAGATTCTTGCTGCTTGCCTAAATCTGGAATTTTAACCGTACTCAAAGCTTCATACTGACGTACAATATGGGTTTTATGTTTACTGCTGAATTCTTTTCTGCTCAACTTCTTTTTGTCTGAAAGATATTCTGTAAACAAAGTATCTTCTTTTACACTCGCTAATTTTTCAAGCAATCCTGACGTCTTCAAATAATCATTATGCGTTTGCAAAGCATCATAATAACCAGTAAACTCTTTGTCTATTAATCCCGCTCCCAAAACTTTCCATGGCAATAATTCTGAAGCGATTAAAATAGTTTCGAAATTGGGAAACGTTAAAAGCATTTTAGCATGCAGTTCTTCTAAACTATTTATTGCTTTTTCTACATCGATATGATCCATTTTGAAACCATTTCTCGAAACAAAATAGGTTTCTTCAAGATTTCTTTTCAAATAAATCGTGCAGTACGAACCCATGTATTTCTTTTGAACTACAAATTCTGCCACACCATTTTTCATGTAATAATTTATAGCTTCTTCGATACTTTCGATTTCGTTTTTGGCTTTACTTTTTGGAGCCGGAGATATGGTTGGTGAAAAATCATTGATCTTATTTTTGCAAAACCATTCTATTCTGTTTCTTACTTTATAGTCTAACATTTTTTACTTTTTTTGAATGATTACGGCACTCGTTGGATAAACTCCTTTTACACAATCGCCTACTCCGTGAAATGTTTTTTGATTTGGAAAAATTTCATCAATCAAATTTCTGAACTCACTATTTGATAATTCAAAATCATGATCATCATGTCTAAATTCTTCTGTCAATTCGTAATTTACATTAAAATCTTTGTCTGGCGTTGTGACAAATAATCTTGTGAAATTTGTATTATCACGGATCCAGATTAGTAACGCTTTTGCTTCTTCTAATGAATTGTGTTCTATTACTTCGCTTAAAATAATCTGTCCTTCAAAATCTTTAAGTTCTTCCAAACTTTCAATCCATTGCAAATTATCAGCTCTTTCTGTTGCCTGAATTTTTTCTGCAATGTGTTTGAAATCAACCTCATCATAAGCCAAATATTCCTGTTCAAATCCTCTCTTTTGCAATAATTTGTAATACTGCAATTCACCGCATCCAAAATCCAAAACAGCTTCTTCAAAATTGATTTCTTTGCAGATAAATTCTTTTCTGGATTGATGTGTATCGGTAAAAACAAACTGAACTTCGCTATTAAAATACGCTTCTAACTGCGGTTTAAATTTCTCAAACTGCACCGGCGAACGCATGATTCTTTTTATAAAAAGATAAAATACGAAGTACGGAATGCCCGTAAGATTGGTAAACATTGTAATATGCTTCTGGATAAAATAATCATCTATAAAGGTGTAAACAGCATATCTGTTGGTAAAATGACTAAACAAAGCCACTAGCGAAAATTTCTGAATTGCTTCTCTTACCGTTGCACCTACTATCTTTAATTCGAAATTATTTCCGATTTTATGCTTCAAAGAAATACCATCGATATATTTTGACAAAAGATATTTTTCGTTTTTATACCAGTTTGAATCGATAAAAAAAGTGGGAACTTCGATCGTACATTTTTCAGTATCAACATCATTATAGCTTTTTTCTAACCAGGAAATTACCGTTTCGTTCAAAACTTCGTTCTCTTTATACAAATGATTAAAAAACTCCGTCATCATATTTAAGGCCAATAACGGACTGCAGTAACTTTGAAAATCGATTTGATTTCCTTCTTCCGGCAGATAACTTTTTTTGCCGTCAAGGAAAATACAGTGATATTCGTTTTCAGAAATTACGTTTCCAATTACAATTCCGTTTTTTAATTCTTTCAAATATAATCCCTGATCCGTATTTGGATTTTTGTACAGAATATCTAAAAAGTATTTATTCTCTGATTTCAATTTTATAATCATGGCTTTTATTTTGCTTTGACAAATATAGTTTTGGAACTGCGCAATTATTTTGCGCAGTTTTGTTTTTTTTATGTTTACGTATATTTAAACGCTGATTTTACGGATTCGCTATCGCGAAGACGCGAAAAAAAACGGATTTCTTTTTTTTATAATTAAATCTGCGTAAATATGCGTTTTCGCGATAGCGAATCTGTTCCATCCGCGTTACAATTCTTCTTCTCTGTTAAACGGTTTTTGAAATGTTGGCCGAATCATTTTCCAGATTGTCTCTGAATAATCTTTTCCGTCCAGCATCCAAAACAATACATTTGGATGTTTACAAGTCTGAAAATACAAAGCGGTTTCTTTTCTGGATTCTAAAACCTTGAAATCTAATTTACATTGATTTTCTATCGTTTGATATTTGGCTTCTAAATCGAGTTTGGTTTGTTTTACCCAATTAAAAAATTCATCAGGAACGCGTTCCAGGATTTCTTCAAAAGACTCGTTTGCTTTCAGATATTCCCAGATATTCACATTCGAAACCTGAGTGATAATACGGTGTAAACGAAGGTATTCTTCAAACTTGATTTTTATCCGAAAGTTATTGGCATATTTAATAATGAAACCTTCTTTGTTGGCAATATTCAACTCTTTTAAAAGTGAAATATCGTTTATTCCGTCGTATTTTTCAACCACAGGAAAACCAATGTTTTCAAGCGGAAATTCTTCTCCGGTTTGAGTATCAATAATGGCCAGTAAAACCAATTCCTCATTTGCTCCGTAATCTAAAACGATTCGGTTTTCAGGATAAATAATTTCGAACAAATATGTTTTTGATTTATCTAAAAACGACCAGGTTTCTTTGTATTTCCCATGAAGCATTTCATTTGCTCTATCGGATTGTTCGCTGGCGAATGAACCTCGGCTTGCCATAAAAGGCACATCATTTATGAAATACAAAATTCCAAGTGAACCGTCCATTTTATCGTAGACTTCAAAAGTTGTTTTTGGCAGAATTTGATTTTCAATTTCATCCAAATTAAAAAACTTAGGAAAAGGTCTTGCTACAACATTTCTGTCCTGATCTAAAATAAGACCGCGACAGCTCAACGTAACTTCATTCCAAATTCTCTCGAATTGCGCATTTTGAGTATAATTATAAATATACAAATCATGTTCAGGGTGTTTGTTTACTCTGACATAGTTTTTTGAAATCATTTCGTTTAAAAGTACTGTATTCATGTGTTCTAATCTTTGAAGCAAAGATTCAAAAACTACTGCGCAATTATTTTGCGTAATGGATTATTTAATTTTACTCTATATCAAACTTTATTCTATTTTAAATTTTAGAAGTTCTTCTATCTTTTTTTGTGCTTCAGCGGAAGCTTCTTCTTCACAAAGATTGTCTCGAGTTTCAAAAAGAATATCATAATTTTTGACCCCAAGTCTAATAAATGGCCCTCCAATTTGTAACCTGAATTTTGCGTGTTTAGAAATTTTATTTAACATCTCTTTAGTTATTATTTCGGATGGTTGATAAAATTCACCGTCTTTGAATGAACTATATAAACTATAATTTTTATAATTATTTGAAATATTTACATCAATTCTTTCATATATAAATTCTTCCAATAACTTTTTTGAATAAGAACTTTTTTCAATTTGTAAAGCAAACATAAAATCAATGCCCTGAGATGTTTCAGTTTTAATTGTATGACTAGTGAAATTTTTGAAAAACTTTTTGGTTTCTTCGACATCTTCTATATTCCCTTTTAAAACAAATTGAAATGTTAAAAATGCTTTTCCTACTTCTTCAATACAAAATTGAAAAAGTGTATAAGCTCGAGCATTCTTATTATATTTTGCTAAAATTTCAGCTTCTTCAATTAGTTCTTCAGCATTATTTAAAGCTTTTTCAATTGCTAGAAAATATTTTTCTTTATTAAGTCTCATAAGTTTAGTTTTGAACAAGATAAGTTTAGATTAGAAAATTAGCTAAAAAACCACGAACCCATTTAAGAATCCGTGGCTTTAAAATTAATCAATTAACAATTGTGTCACCGCTGCAGCGCTCATTGCCCATTGCGCGTTGTACACTTCATCAGCATTTTCATCTTCGATTATTGTCAAGCCTTGGGCTTCCGCTTTTAATTGCAACAATCTACCGATGTTTAATTTACTGTTCAATTTTGCCAATAACGCCTGAACTCCTTTGAAATCCAAACCTTGTACAACCTGACCTCCGAAAGTCATCTCTAACCAAACAATTTCTCGTTTGGCTACATCCAACACTCCAAAAACCAAACCTTTGGCAACATTCTGCGTCACACGAACCTGATGATCTACACACGACGGATCGTACGCAACACCAGTTCGTTCCGAAATTTTCATCGGATATTTACTGTTCATCCAACCTACAACCAAATTTGGCGTGATACTTCCGTTGCTGTACGCATTGCAGGTAAAAGTCACAAATTTTGCTTTGGCTTTCGCCAATTCGTCGATGTTGATGTTGATATATTCAGCCGTTCCAATTTTATTCGGAATACTTCTGATATCACCACTATGCTGACAACCTGTAGTTGTCAATCTGCTGAAAGAACAAATATCTGAACGAGTTTCGTATGCGATATGACAGCTCAAATCCATATCCAGATGCTGTGCTGGAAGATCTTTACCCCATTGCATAAACAATCGCACTTCATTTCCTTCGATTGGGAAACGTGTTCCCATTAAAGCAACCGGCAAATCCTGAACTGTATCGCTTCTATCACCAATTGAAACTGGCATATTGTACAACTGGGAATCGATATAGATCGTTTTGTTTGGGTTTGAAACCGACGCAAATCGTTTTTTCATGGCCAAAATAGTCAAGTCTTCGATTTGATTTTTCATTGTTTCCAACTGCGCATCATAGTACAAATTCAACAATTGGTTTGATCCCACACGTTTGTTTGTTCCGCCTAAAGGTTTCACACTTCTTTGCATGTTAACATCAAAGTAATTTTGTGCATACATATTTAAGGTAAACACCAATCTTGCCGGAACTTTATCCACCACTTCTTCGAAATGCGCGATGGTTTCATCGGCTCCAAACCAAAGCATATTCGAAAATAACGAACGGGCAAATAATCCTGGACGCTGCTTCAATAATCCAAATGTTTTATCGGCATCAAATTTCAATCTTGACGAATTCACTTTGCTCTGCCAAACATCATACACCTGGTTGTAAAATACATCCATTAAAAAATTCAATTTCTCAAATCCTTTTCTTTTGCTGTATTCTGCCAAACGCAATGCACGGATAAAACGAACCCACATTCCTCTTTTTGGATGCATAATTTCGCACATTGCTTCGACATCCAACTCCATATTATTTAACCAATTTGCAACCATTAAACATTCTTTTCGGGAATATTTAAGTTTTAAATCATTTGCAGATGAAAGTCTTGTTTGAACACTTATATCTAAAATATTATGAAAATGATATGCATTTTTGGACGTTCTTTTTATGATCGTTTTTGGCTCAATAATCTGAAGCATTCCTGTGTTTTTAAACCACAAATATCTTAAGATATCTGTAGGCGATTTAAAATAGTGAGACGCATTTTCGACCTGATCGTTTTCAATCAAAAGATCGATTACCAGCATCAAAGTTTCCTTCATTGCAACATCTGTTTTTGGCAATGGCAAATATTTCAAAACGATTTTTAAACTATCAACCTGAGTCGCGTCTAAAGCTGTTTTTGATTGTAATAATGAAATATAGAAGTCTTGCAACTCTTTTTCATTCCATAATTCAAGGACTTTTAATTTGCTTCCCTGACCGATTTTTTCCAATTTACCAAATTCAAACGGAGTTCCGCAAAACGGACAACCATTGTATCTTTCTAATGGAAAAGTATTATCTGGAATTATATGTCCACATTGCAAAGTTGTTCCGCCAGTCATTCGAAAAGTGTTTCCGAAAAATGTCAAAATATGATCTAAAACAGATTCACCTGTTGGCACATTCCATTCTTTTACCAATGGCGTCCAGTTTTTATCCGTTCCTAAAACTTCTCTTAGAACTTCTAAAACTTCAATTTTATATTTTGGATTTACCTTATTCAAAGCATGCAAAAGCGGTTCAGAAAATGTGAATCCGAGTTTTGAAACATTGGCTACTAAAACCGAAGTTGTTCCAGATATATTTTTAGCCTCATTCGCCATCATTTCTGAAGGAATGAAAATGGCATTTTGACGTAAACTGATTTTTAATAATTCTTGTGTTTTCATTTTTTTTAATTTTTAAAATTTAGATAATGGTGTTTCTGAGTTCTACCTAAAAGAGTTTTGAAGTAAGAAACACTTGACCTGAAATTTGAGTGTAATTGACCAACTAATTTACCTGATGGGTTTCCCCGAGAAGTAAGTTAATCTTGACCCTCATTTTTTTATTAATGATGATTTTAAAACTTGCTGGACTCGAACCAGAAAAACCAATTTCTAGAAGTAAGTTTTAATTGACCATTACTAGTAAAGCAGATGGGATTCGAACCCATAACCCCAGGAACCCTGATTGAAGTAAGTTTAGATTGACCTCCAATAAGATAATTTCGAAACTAATATGACCTGTGCTCTATCCGTTTGAGCTACTGCTTCAGAATAATCGAATAAAGAGATAATAGATTAAGTGTAAATCGGTTGGTGTTTTATTGAAGTAACTTAAACTTGACCTGCTTTAGTCAATTTATATTTATGAACGTATTTTTTTTATTTCCTGAACAAAGATTTTAAAACCACTGCGCAATTATTTTGCGCAGTAAAAAATTTATTCTAATTGTGGAGCAGGCGGGATTCGAACCCGCGACCCGGACATTAAAAGTGTAATAAGTAAATTCTGATTGACCTCTCAAGGTAATTTCAAAATTACCTGCTCTAACCACTGAGCTACTGCCCCAATTTGTAATATGAGTATAAAAGGTAATGGTGTAAGTGTGTACATTAGAAAGTGTTTTCGAAGTAACTCAGACTTGACCTATTTAGAACTCAATTTTTATTTCTATAAACGTTGTTTTTATTTCCTGAACAAAGATTTCTAAACTACTACGCAATTATTTTGCGCAGTAAAATTTAATTTTTATTTTTGAGTAAACTTCACTTATGAATCTCCAAGAAAGATACTCACTGATCCTCGGTAAAATCGGATTTAATTATAAAGAAATCAATATTTTATGGTTTGATTTAGAAAAAGCATATTCGGGTAAATCAAGACATTATCATAATCTAAATCATTTAAAAGAAATGATTGAATTATTTGATTTGTATAAAAGCTATATTAAAAATCCGGATGAAATCCTGTTTAGCATTTTCTATCACGACTATATTTATAAAGCTTCAAGGAAAGATAATGAATTAAAAAGTGCGGAATTGGCGCTAAAAGTTTTGGCTGAAAATAATTCTTTAGATAAAAATCTAATTTTTGACGCTATTTATGCAACACAATTTCATTCGCACAATTCAATCGAGGATATTAACTGGCTAATTGATTTTGATTTGAAAATCCTTGCCAAAGACTGGGACGATTATAAAATCTATTGTAACCAAATCAGAAAGGAATATAAAATTTACCCTGATTTTATGTATAAACCCGGACGTGCAAAAGCATTAAAACATTTTCTGGAAAATGGATTCATTTTTCAAACCGAAGAATTCAGAGGTTTATATGAGGAAAAAGCCAGAGCCAATATTGAAAAAGAGATTTCTCTATTAACGTAAATGCGTGAGGGATAGAGGCGGTATCCTTTTGTGAAGTGAAACGGAGGAAAAGATAAAGCCGAAAGCCCGACCCGAAGTTTTTCACTGAGGGACACGCCCAAATAATCATCATATGTCACAAAACAAAAACGCCTTAATTCGGTACAAAACCATCGACAAATGTCTGCAGAATAAATACAGGCAATGGACTTTAGAAGACTTGATCGAATGCTGTTCTCAGGCTTTGGAAGAATATGAAGGAAGACAAATTCCGATCAGCAAACGAACAATTCAGATGGATATTCAGATGATGCGCAGCGAAAAGCTGGGTTATAATGCACCCATTGTGGTGTATGATAAAAAGTATTATAAATATGAAGAGGAAGATTTTTCGATAACCGATATTCCGCTGACCGAAACCGATATGAATGTCCTGACTGAAACGGTTTCGATGCTGAAGCAGTTTAAGGATTTCTCTTTGTTTAATGATGTTTCGGATATTTTGCAGCGACTGGAGGATAAAATCTATGCTGAAAAGTCGCATACCAAACCTGTGATTTATCTGGATAAAAACGAGAATCTGAAAGGATTGCATTATCTGGACGAGATTTATCAGGCGATTATTAAGAAAATGGTTTTGATCGTTACGTACAAATCTTTTAAGTCAAGAGACGAAACCAAATTTCACTTTCATCCTTTCATTTTGAAGGAATTTAATAACCGCTGGTTTTTGGTTGGAAAGAAGAAAAAATCACAGCCCATTACGAATCTGGCGCTAGACAGAATTATGTCGATTGATTATGACTTTAATCTTCCCTATTTAGAAGAAGATTTTGATGCCGAATTATATTATAAAAATGTAATTGGCGTTACTGTCAATTCAGGTTTACAGCCCAGACGGATCGAACTTTGGATTGATGCTGAAAATGCACCCTATGTTCTGACCAAACCGTTACATGAAACCCAAAGGCTGATTCAGGAAAATGAGGATAAAAGTATTATTGTGCATCTTTTTGTTATTCCGAATTACGAAATGGAACGTTTATTATTGGGATTTGGCTGCGGAATTGAAATTCTTAGGCCCGAAGGTTTCAGAAAACGAATGAAAGGAATACTTCAAAAAGCGCTTGACAGATATGATGAACAAATCTCAACTGAATAAAACGGGATTTCTCAAAAAATAAATTAAATGTTTCATTTTATTATAACAATAATTATTCCGATCGTAAACTCATTAATACTAAAAAAAAGAATAGTATATTTCAATTAAAAAAATCCCTTAAACCCCGAAAATTCAAAAGTATTTACTAATTAACCTAAAATTTATGAAAAAATAATATGCATGCATAGTATTTTTTCATTATATTTGAAATCGATATAGTTATTTATGAAAGATAAAACGATAGATTATATTTTAAGAGCAACATGGCAGGCTGTATCCAGAATGTATAATGAAGAGGCTGCAAAATACGATGCTACAATGGCAACCGGATTTGCTTTGTTAAGTATGGACAAAGAAGATGGAACTCCGTCGACCGCTTTAGGTCCGAGGATGGGAATGGAAGCCACAAGCCTGACCAGGACTTTAAAATCTATGGAAGACAAAGGTTTAATTGTTCGCAAAAAGAACCCAAGTGACGGAAGAGGTGTATTAATCTACCTGACTGAATTTGGAAAAGAAAAAAGAGAATTATCTAAAAATACAGTTCTGAAGTTTAATGAAACGGTTAGAAAACATGTTTCAGATGAAAAGATGAAACATTTTATCGAAGTTTCGGAAATCATCAACGAATTAATTCAGGACAAAAATATATTTACAGAAAACACAGCAAACGAATAATTAAGGATTCATTTGCTCTTAAAAACAAATAACAAATTATGAAATCGCCCACATTAAATTCTTTTCAATTAATAAAAAGGCGATAACATATTTGACAAATAAAAAAAGAAAATCAACAAATATGAAACGCACAATTAAAAAAGTTGCTGTAATTGGATCCGGAATTATGGGTTCAGGTATAGCTTGTCATTTTGCCAATATTGGTGTTGAAGTTTTACTGCTTGACATCGTACCCCGCGAGTTGACAGAAGCTGAAGCTAAAAAAGGATTAACTCTTGAAAGTAAAGCCGTTCGCAACCGTTTGGTAAATGACCATTTGGCGAACTCATTAAAATCGAAACCCTCTCCTATTTACAGTCAGAAATTTGCCAGCAGAATTACGACTGGAAATACAACAGATGACATGGCAAAAATTGCTAATGTGGACTGGATTATCGAGGTTGTTGTGGAACGTTTAGATGTTAAGAAATTAGTATTCGAACAAATCGACAAATTCCGCAAACCAGGAACTTTGGTTACTTCTAATACTTCTGGTATTCCAATTCACTTTATGAGCGAAGGAAGAAGTGAAGATTTTCAACAACACTTCTGCGGAACTCACTTTTTTAACCCTGCTCGTTACTTAAAATTATTTGAAATTATTCCGGGGCCAAAAACTTCAAAAGAAGTTCTAGATTTCTTAACCGATTACGGATCTAAGTTCTTAGGAAAAACTTCGGTTGTTGCTAAAGATACTCCGGCGTTTATTGGAAACAGAATTGGTATTTACGGAATTCAGAGTTTATTCCACCTTGTAAAAGAAATGGGATTAACAATTGAAGAAGTAGATAAATTGACTGGACCAGTTATTGGTCGTCCAAAATCGGCTACTTTCCGTACCGTTGACGTTGTTGGATTGGATACTTTGGTACACGTTGCCAATGGTATTTACGAAAACTGCCCGAACGACGAACAACACGAATTATTCAAACTTCCTGATTTCATCAATAAAATGATGGAAAACAACTGGCTTGGTTCTAAAACTGGCCAGGGGTTTTACAAAAAAGTAGATAAAGACATTCTTTCTTTAGACTTAGATACACTTGAATACCGCGCTGCAAAAAAAGCAAATTTTGCAACGCTTGAATTGACTAAAACTATCGACAAACCAATTAATCGTTTTAAAGTTTTAGTAAAAGGAACAGACAAAGCGGGAGAATTCTACAGAAAAAGTTTCGCCGGAATGTTTGCTTATGTTTCAAACAGAATTCCTGAAATCTCAGACGAATTATACAAAATTGACGATGCCATGAAAGCTGGTTTTGGATGGGAAAATGGTCCATTCGAAATCTGGGATGCTATTGGTGTTGCCAAAGGAATTGAAATCATGAAAGCAGAAGGTCTAGAACCTGCTGCATGGGTTAACGAAATGCTGGCTTCTGGAAGCGACAGTTTCTACACTGTAAAAGAAGGAGCTACCTATTTCTATGATATTCCTTCAAAATCTCAAACGAAAGTTCCTGGACAAGATTCATTTATTATTCTGAACAACATCCGAGAAAGCAAAAAAGTTTGGAGCAACAGTGGTGCAATTATCCAGGATTTAGGAGATGGAATTTTAAACTTGGAATTCCAATCTAAAATGAATACAATTGGTGGCGATGTACTTCAAGCCATCAATAAAGCAATTGAATTAGCTGAAAAAGAGCACCAAGGTTTAGTTATCGGAAATCAGGCTGCGAATTTCTCTGTTGGAGCGAACATCGGAATGATTTTCATGATGGCGGTTGAGCAGGAATACGACGAATTGAACATGGCAATCAAATTGTTCCAGGATACAATGATGCGCGTTCGTTATTCTTCAATTCCAGTTGTGGTTGCGCCTCACGGAATGACTTTTGGTGGTGGATGCGAAATGAGCTTACACGCTGATAAAGTGGTTGCTGCTGCAGAAACGTACATGGGATTAGTTGAATTTGGAGTTGGTGTAATTCCAGGTGGTGGTGGTTCTAAAGAATTAACTTTAAGAGCTTCAGACTTATTCCGCAAAAACGATGTGGAACTGAATGTTCTTCAGGAATATTTCTTGACTATTGCTATGGCTAAAGTTTCGACTTCTGGTTATGAAGCTTTCGACACAGGATTATTACAGCACGGAAAAGATATTATCGTAGTAAACAAAGATCGTCAGATTGCTGAAGCTAAAAAACATGCGTTGTTAATGGCCGAAGCTGGATATACACAGCCAATCAGAAGAACTGATATTAAAGTTCTTGGAAAACAAGCTTTAGGTATGTTCTTGGTTGGAACCGATCAAATGGAAGCTGGAAAATACATTTCTGAGCACGATAAAAAAATCGCAAACAAACTGGCTTATGTAATGGCTGGTGGAGATTTATCTGAAGCCACTTTAGTTTCTGAACAATATTTATTAGATATCGAAAGAGAAGCTTTCTTGAGCTTATGTACTGAACGTAAGACTTTAGAGAGAATTCAGTACATGTTAACTAAAGGAAAACCACTTCGTAACTAAATGTATATTGTAAAATGTATATTGTATTTACAGACTGCATTTTACGCATAATTGTTAAAACAAGATTATTAAAATGAATTATTTTAAAGAATTAAAAGTTTGGCAAAAAGCTATTGAACTTGTAACTAATACTTATTTAAAAACACAGACATTTCCTAAGGAAGAAATTTACGGCTTAACTTCACAGATAAGAAGATGCGCAGTTTCAATTCCATCAAATATAGCAGAAGGATGTGGGCGAAAATCACCAAAGGATTTTAATAACTTTTTAGGAATTTCATTGGGTTCAGCATTTGAATTTGAAACACAATTAATTATTTGCAAAAACATTGGATATATTGAACAAGAGGTTTTTAATTTTTTAGAATCTGAAATTCAGCATATACAAAATATGCTAATTAAACTCCAAGCTTCATTAGATATAAAATAAACATTTTACAAATTACACTATACAGAAATACAATATACAATAAATACAATCATTTATGAAAACAGCATATATAGTTAAAGCTTACCGTACAGCGGTAGGAAAAGCACCAAAAGGAGTTTTTAGATTCAAACGTCCTGATGAATTAGCTGCAGAAACCATTCAGTTTATGATGGATGAATTGCCTGATTTTGACAAAAAACGCATTGACGACGTTATGGTTGGAAATGCCATGCCGGAAGCAGAACAAGGACTTAACGTTGGTCGTTTAATCTCTCTTATGGGATTAAAAGTAGAAGACGTTCCCGGAGTTACCGTAAACCGTTATTGTGCATCAGGATTAGAAACTATCGGAATGGCAACAGCAAAAATCCAGTCTGGAATGGCAGATTGTATCATCGCCGGTGGTGCAGAAAGTATGAGTTATATTCCGATGGGAGGTTACAAACCAACTCCGGATTATAAAGTCGCAGCCGCAGGTCACGAAGATTACTATTGGGGAATGGGTCTTACGGCCGAAGCGGTTGCGAAACAATATAATGTTTCAAGACAAGATCAGGACGAGTTTGCTTACAACTCTCACATGAAAGCATTAAAAGCGCAGGCAGAAGGAAAATTTGATAAACAAATCGTTCCAATCACTGTTGAGCAGACTTTCATCAATGAAAATGGTAAGAAAGAAACAAAATCATATGTTGTTAATAAAGACGAAGGTCCAAGAGCGGATACCAATCTGGAAGCGTTAGCTAAATTAAAACCTGTTTTTGCTGCAGACGGAAGTGTAACAGCAGGAACCTCTTCTCAAATGAGTGATGGTGCTGCTTTCGTTTTAATCATGAGCGAAGACATGGTCAAAGAGTTAAATCTCACTCCTATTGCGCGTTTAGTTGGCTTTGCATCCGCAGGAGTAGAGCCAAGAATTATGGGAATTGGCCCGGTAAAAGCGATTCCAAAAGCATTAAAACAGGCTGGATTAGATTTAAAAGATATCGATTTGATCGAATTAAATGAGGCATTTGCTTCTCAGTCATTGGCTGTAATTCGTGAGCTAGGTTTAAATCCTGATATCGTAAACGTAAACGGTGGTGCTATCGCTTTAGGTCATCCGCTGGGTTGTACGGGAGCTAAACTTTCCGTTCAGTTATTTGATGAAATGAAACGCAGAGGAAATAAATACGGAATTGTGTCTATGTGTGTAGGAACTGGACAAGGGTCTGCGGGGATTTACGAAGTATTATAAAAAAGTATCTCTTTTGTCATTCGACGAAGGAGAAATCGCACTCGAGAATCGACAAAGATTGGCACATTACGTTGCGGAGCTTCTAATGTGATTTCTCCTTCGTCGAAATGACAAAAATTGAGCATAAATAAAAAATAAAAAAATAATCATGGCAGATACTATCGAAAAAAACGTAACCCGTGGTGGTCAGTTTTTAGTAAAAGAAACAAAATGCGAGGACATCTTCACTCCGGAAGATTTCTCAGAAGAACAGTTAATGATGCGTGACTCTGTAAAAGAGTTCGTCGACAAAGAATTATGGGCGCACAAAGATCGTTTTGAGAAAAAAGATTATGCCTATACAGAAGCTTCTATGCGTAAGGCAGGTGAATTGGGACTTTTAGGCGTTGCGGTTCCGGAAGAATACGGCGGATTAGGAATGGGATTCGTATCTACAATGTTAGTTTGCGACTACATTTCCGGAGCAACTGGATCTTTCTCTACTGCTTTTGGAGCGCATACAGGAATTGGTACAATGCCAATTACGCTTTATGGATCTGAAGAACAAAAGAAAAAATACGTTCCGAAATTGGCTTCTGGAGAATGGTTTGGTGCTTATTGTTTAACGGAGCCAGGTGCAGGATCTGACGCTAACTCAGGAAAAACTAAAGCCGTTTTATCTGAAGACGGAACACATTATTTAATCACTGGTCAAAAAATGTGGATTTCGAATGCAGGTTTCTGCAGCGTTTTCATCGTTTTTGCTCGTATTGGAGATGATAAAAACATTACAGGTTTCATCGTAGAAAACGATCCGTCAAACGGAATTTCGATGAATGAAGAAGAGCATAAATTAGGAATCCGTGCTTCTTCTACACGTCAGGTTTTCTTTAACGAAACCAAAGTTCCGGTTGAAAACATGCTGTCTGAAAGAGGAAACGGTTTTAAAATCGCTATGAATGCACTTAATGTTGGTCGTATTAAATTGGCAGCTGCTTGTTTGGATGCTCAAAGAAGAGTTACTTCTGGAGCTGTAAAATATGCAAACGAAAGAATTCAGTTTAATACTTCTATTTCATCTTTTGGTGCTATCCGTTCTAAATTGGCTGAAATGGCAACTAGCGCTTATGCTGGAGAAAGTGCTTCTTACCGTGCTGCAAAAGATATCGAAGACAGAATTGCTGCTCGTGAAGCTGAAGGAACTTCTCACCAGGAAGCAGAATTAAAAGGTGTTGAAGAATACGCTATTGAGTGCTCTATTTTGAAGGTAGCGGTTTCTGAAGATGTTCAAAACTGTTCTGACGAAGGAATTCAAATCTTTGGTGGAATGGGATTCTCTGAAGATACTCCAATGGAAAGTGCCTGGAGAGATGCCCGTATCGCTCGTATTTATGAAGGTACAAACGAAATCAACAGAATGCTTTCTGTAGGGATGCTGATTAAAAAAGCTATGAAAGGTCACGTTGATTTACTTGGACCGGCAATGAAAGTTCAGGAAGAATTAATGGGAATTCCATCTTTTGATACTCCGGATTTCTCTGAATTATTTGCAGAAGAAAAAGTAATCGTAGCTAACCTGAAAAAAGTTTTCTTAATGGTTGCGGGAAGCGCTGTTCAAAAATACGGACCAGATTTAGATTCTCACCAACAGTTATTAATGGCTGCTGCAGATATCTTAATCGAAATCTATATGGCTGAAAGTACAATTTTGAGAACAGAGAAATTAGCTAAATCTCAAGGTGAAGACAAAGTTCAGGAGCAAATTGCAATGGCAAAATTATACTTGTACAAAGCGGTAGATATCGTAAACTTAAGAGGAAAAGAAGGAATTGCTTCTTTTGCAGAAGGAGACGAACAACGTATGATGTTGATGGGACTTAAACGTTTCACTAAATACACTAATCTGCCAAACGTTGTCGCATTACGTGAAAAAATTGCAGAAAAATTAGTTGCAGAAAATTCATACTGCTTCTAGTTCAAAATACTTTTTAGGTTTTAATTTGTTGAAGCCGCATTTGTCCCGAAACAAATGCGGCTTTCTAATTTATATACAGAAATAAAAGTACTTGTTACAGGGTTTTATTTTTTAACTTCCTCCAATTTTGGCGTCTCAATTTCTCCATCATAAGAAATCGACGCCCTATTATTGCTATTGACTGAAAGAGATGCCCCGCCATCTAAGAAAACAGTAAAAAAAAGATTGTAGAAATCATCTTTACCTTTTACAGTTGCCTTTATATTATATGACTTTTTCTTTTTTTCAATCACAATATTTTCAGGAACTCCTTCGAATTTTATTCCGCCATCACCTCCTCCGTATGGTACATTAAATCCACGCCCAAAAAAGGGCAGATCGCAGGTTGTTTTGGCTTCGTTAAATTTCAAAAAATAACGATTGTAATCTAAATTTAAAAGTCTTCCGCCTTGTGGCATAACTTTTTGTGCTTCAAAAACAAAATTCTTAGAATTAATTAGAGATTCAATTTCTTTTTGTTTCTGTAGTTGCCTTTCAGCCTTAAGATCTTTTCTCGATTTTCCCTGTGCTGATCCGGGAATGGTTAAAAAGGACAATATTACTACTAATGCAAATAGTTTAGTTTTCATAAATTATATAATTAATAGTTTAAAAATATTTTTTACTTTTTTGTAAATCGCATCGTTGCAATATCACCAGAAATAAGATTTAAAGTTTTTCCATCATCAGTAATACTATAGGAAGTTACTTTTGATAAAGTGTTCATAAAAACCTGTTCACCCTGCCCGTCCAGACACATCATTTTTGTTGATACCATCGGCTGTGTAAAATCAATCTTATTTTCTGTTGCAACAAGTTTTCCAGTATAGGAATTACAACTATTATTACCAGAAACCATTTTTTCTTTTGTATTGAAGTTTATTGTCGGTTTTTTATTTGGATATAAACCATCAAATGCAATTCGTGGCCCGGATATGTAATTAAGCTCCCAGTTGCCTTCTAATTTAGAAATAGTATTCTTATTGCATTTTAAAATATTACATGAAATTAAAAGGAAACTAAATAAAACAAGGGTAGAAATATTCTTCATCATAAATTTAAGGTTTTTAATATATTACAGATATAATTATATTTTTTCATTAAAAAACATATCTAAATTAAGCATTTTTTTGAGCATTATATCAAAAAACAAACTTAAATTACATTGAATAGTTTTAGATTTTTTTAACGTTAGGTCCTAAAGAATATCAACTGTTTTATGTTAAATTTACTTAATGTATAATTTAAAAACTCACTCATGAAAAAAATAATTGTTTCCTTCGCAATAATTACAGCCTTAATCATTGGTTGTAAGACTAGTACAAAATCAAGCGATGCAAAAACCTTAACTGTCAATTTAGAACCAAAAAGCAACAGTACAGTTACAGGAACTGCTACTTTTACAGAAAAGAATGGTAAAGTAACTTTTACAGCAAAAATAGCCGGTTTACAGCCAGGTGTTCATGCTATACACATTCATGAAAAATCAGATTGCTCTGCTGCTGACGGAAGTTCTGCAGGCGGCCACTGGAATCCAACTTTTAAAAAACATGGAAAATGGGGAGTTGGTGAATACCATAAAGGAGATATTGGCAATTTTACTGCAGATGCAAACGGCAATGGAACTATCACTTTGACAACAGACGAATGGGCTATTGGCGGTGATGACGAAACTAAAAATATCTTAGGGAAGGGACTAATCGTGCATCAGGGAGCAGATGATTTTACAACGCAGCCTACAGGAAATGCAGGAGGCAGGGTTGCTTGTGCCGGAATCATCAAATAATATAAAAACATAAGACATATGATAACCACTATTTTCTAAAAAATCTAGTGGTTATTTTTATTTAAAATATAATCTTCACATAAGAAAAAGATATAGATTTGTATCCTCAAATTCAACTTAATGATTAACCCATCGGCACCAGGCTGGATAGATAAGTTTTTTAATGAACAAAAGTTTTCAGAAGCAATTCCTTTTGAAACAGCTGACTCGTTTTACTATAAGGTCAGGGAAACCGGTTTCATTTACGGTCACATCATTTCTATCGATAGCCAGGTTCCTATTCCGATAAAAGGCTGGTTTAAAACCGAAATCTCAAAAACTGCTTTATTAAACACTTTATATCATGTTTTCTGCTTAGAAAAAAGAAATTCTGAACCAGCTAACTTCCTATCAGAAGTCTTGAAATTTTATAAAGAAATGAATCCGGAAGGGTTCAGTTTATTTAAAATGCTGCTTCCAAAAGATACGCCTGCACTTTCGCTGGAAAATATAATTGACCAGAGGGTACAAACCAATGACAGCATTATTAGTAAAAACTTCTCACATTTAGTAACTAATGCGCTTTTGTTTATTGATGTGCTTGCTTTTAGGAAATATTTAGAACAAGGAGAAATCCCGGAAAAATATCTCAAAAGAATTGAAGAAACTGTTTTAGGAATTGTAGGTTTAGCATTAAAAACCAAGACCGTAAAATCACAGTACGACGATTTATTAATTAAACTTTTTGAAGCTTCTATACGATATTCTAAATTTTCAAAAGTAACCGTGGATACTTTAGAAACTTTAAATCTTGATTATTTCAAAAACAAACTGGAACAATATTATTTAATCGATATGGCCGGAATGGCTTTATGGAGTGATGGTGTTGTTGAGAATGAAGAAGCATACTTTTTATATTCATTAGGATCCATGATGAATGTATCAGATGAATTTGTAAGTAATAGCATTAAAACGACTAATGCATTTATAACAACCCATAAAAGCAAAATACCATATTTCAACTATTCGAATCCGGTAAAGCATTTCTATGATCAGATGACGCACATGGTCGTAAAACTGATTATTAGAAACAAAAACAGGTTAGTCAAGGAAATTGTTCAAAGCAAGGAATTAATGATTCTTTTGGCCTATTCTACAACAAGGGATTTAGATGCCAAAGAAAAGAAAAAGGTAAAAAAACAGCTTTTAGACATCTGCAAGACGATTCCATCACTTACGATCTTTTTACTTCCAGGGGGCAGTTTGCTATTACCGATTTTAATAAAATTTATTCCCACAATGCTGCCGTCAGCTTTTAATGAAAATCTAGACGAAAATGAATAAAAAAAATCGCCTGATTGGCGATTTTTTTATTAAGCTTTAAGATTATAAATCGAGCTGGTAAACCTGATCCAGTTCTTCATTTGAACTGATTGTTACGTTCAAATCTGTTACAAAACCTGAATTTAAGCCATAAACCCAGCCATGAACCATCAAATCCTGACCATTTTTCCAGGCTCCCTGCACGATAGAAGTTTTAGCTAAGTTATAAACCTGCTCTTTGGCATTTATTTCTACAAATGCATTAAAACGTTCATCTTCATCTTCAATAGAATTCAGGTACTTGTCATGTAATCGGTATTCATCTTTAATGTGACGAAGCCAGTTATCTATGATACCTACAGACTGGTTACCCATTGCTGCTTTTACACCACCGCATCCATAATGTCCACAAACGATAATATGTTTAATTTTCAAAACATTTACCGCATAATCCAGAACACTCAGCATATTCATATCAGAATGCACTACCATATTAGCAATGTTTCTGTGTACAAAAACTTCACCTGGTTTTGCGCCAACAATTTCGTTTGCAGGAACACGACTGTCGGAACATCCAATCCATAATAATGGCGGCTGCTGTCCTTTAGCTAAATCAGCAAAATAGTTAGGATCTTTTGCTAATGAAGTTTCAACCCACTTTTTATTGTTTTCTAATAGCTGCTTATAAAACTCTCTCATCTTTTTATTTGTTAGAATGGTATTTCTATGTAAAGATACCTGATTTTTGAAGGCTTTCAAGTCATAGAACCACTTAAATTTATTTTATTTGTTTTAAAAATCTTCTTTTACTTCTTCTTTTTTAACCAATGCCCTTTTAGCCACATCATAATAATGTTCAATAGAAACATGGTTATTATTTTCAGGCGTATTCTCTAACTCATAAGCTTCTTTAAAGCCTTTAAGCTTCACTTTAATATTTTCGTCAATAGCACGGGTTTCCTTAAACTCACGAATCAAATCAAGTACATCATGCGCAATATACTCCGTATCATGGGCATTAATTATTACTTTAGAATTTTCCGGAATATCATTTAGAGTCTGTTTTATAGCAGCTTTATTCAAAAAGGAAACTTCCTGAGCTAAATCGATGTGAATAATATCGCCATCTTCATATTCTTCTTTTTTGAAGTTGTATGCTCTCTTCAGGTTTCCTCTTAATACAAAGATGATACTAATTATAATTCCCAACGCAACACCTTTCAGCAAATCTGTAGCGACAACAAAGACTAATGTTGCTATAAAAGGGATAAACTGGTATTTTCCTTTTTCCCAGAAATGCATGAAAGTTGCCGGTTTTGCTAATTTATATCCAACTAAAATCAAAACAGTTGCTAAAGTTGCCAATGGAATTTTATTTAATACTACCGGAATTGACAGTACACTGATTAATAAAAGAACTCCATGAATTATAGTTGACATTTTAGATTTAGCACCAGCATTGTTGTTTGCAGATGACCTGACCACTACTGATGTCATTGGCAAACCTCCTAAAAGTGAGCTCGCCATATTTCCTAATCCCTGTGCTTTAAGCTCAACATTTGTATTTGTATAGCGTTTCTGAACATCCATCCTGTCTGAAGCTTCAATACACAATAGTGTTTCAATAGAAGCAACTATAGCAATTGTAATACCTACAACCCAAACTTGTGGATTTGTTACGGCTGCAAAATTTGGCGTAATGATAATCGATTTAAAGTCCTCAAAAGATTTTGGAACTGGCAACGAAACTAAATGTTCTTTTCCAATAGCAAGTGAACTTCCTGAAGATGTAAAAAATTCATTCAGGACAACTCCTAAAATTACAGCTACCAGGGCTCCTGGAACTAATTTTAATCTTTTCAAAAACGGAACTTTGTCCCATGAAATCAAGATAACCAATGATATCAGGGAGATTACTACGGCTCCTAATTGAATATGATTAATTACGTCAAATAAAAATGAAAAAGAATTACTTCCGTCATTTTGGACAAAAGCCTGATCACCTTCATAATCAGCATCATAACCAAAAGCGTGTGGAATTTGTTTCAGGATTATGATAATTCCGATACCTGCCAGCATTCCTTCGATTACGTTAGTCGGAAAATAATTCGAAATACTACCTGCCTTTAAAAACCCTAATGCTAACTGAATTACACCCGCTATAAAAACAGAAAGTAAAAACACATCAAAAGCACCAAAATCAGTAATAGCAGTTAATACAATTGCTGTTAGTCCTGCTGCAGGTCCGGAAACGCTGATATGGGACTGGCTTAAATAACCCACTACGATTCCGCCAATAACACCTGCTATAATTCCTGAAAATAAAGGTGCACCCGAAGCCATTGCTATACCTAAACACAATGGAAGAGCCACCAGAAAAACCACTAAACCAGAAGCGAAGTCAGATTTAAGGTTGGCAAAAAGATTAATTTTTTTTGTCATGATATAATACTAAAATAATGTATAAAAAAACTACTGCATTTGTATAAATACAGTTGGTTCAAAATAATCGGAAGTATTATACGAAGTTTGGGGGTGGTGCAAAAATGCTTGGAGAGATATTGTCAAGTTTTACAATGTTTCCTGATACTATAATTTTTGATTCTGTAAAAACAGGCATTGTCAATTCATGATCAATAGCGTCAGCATAAACTGCGGCCTTAATTTCTTTATGAGATTTTTCTTCTTCAGAAATATTGATTGTTATAGCCGCGTTGTTGCTTTTCTTTATCATTGCCACAATTGTTGGGGTTGATAAGAAGGCAATAAATATGAATAATAATATGCGGGCTACTAATTTCATCTGAACAAAAATAATGTTATAGATGTAAAATCAAAGTGTTACGTTAAAATTTTTATAGAAATTTAACATTTATAAAAAAGCTGAATAATTGATCTTCGTTATTCAGCCTCCTAAAAATCTCACTAACAATATCTTACAATTCCTCTTCAAGCCATGCATTCATCATCCAAATTGTTTTTTCCTGCTCGGAAATGAAATCACTCATCATTGAATTAGTACCTTCATCATTGATCTCTCCAGATTGATTAAGAATATTTCTTTCAATTTTCAACAAATCAGATAATGAATTTACAATGAGCTGAACTGATTTTTCATCGTTCGAAATATTCTTCCCAATTGTAAGTTTATTGTTTTTAATATAATCTTCGAAAGTATGCAATGGTATTCCGCCAATTGTCAAAACTCTTTCGGCTATCATATCAATTTTTAATTGTGCATCAGTATACAATTCTTCAAATTTTACATGTAAATCGAAGAAACGTTTTCCTCTGATATTCCAATGAATTCCTCTTAAATTCTGATAGTAAATCTGAAAGTTTGATAGCAGTACGTTCAATTCATTTACTACTAATTCTGATTCTTTAACGGGTAGTCCTAAAATATTTGTTTTCATCTTTATCTATTTTATAGTATGTTTTTTATAAATTTAAAATAAGTTGTTCTGAAAAAGCATAGTTAAAAATTATATTTTCTTATTTTTGCATCACAAAATACTATGAAATGACTATTACTCAATTACAATATGTTTTAGCAGTGGCTGAACATAAAAATTTTACATTAGCTGCAGAAAAATGTTTCGTGACTCAGCCTACATTAAGTATGCAAATACAAAAAATTGAAGAAGAACTTAATATTTTAATTTTTGACAGAAGTAAAAAACCCATTCAGCTTACTGATATTGGCCAAAAAATTGTAAATCAGGCAAAGAATATTGTAAACGAAGCAAATCGTATCCAGGATATTGTAGAGCAACAGAAAGGTTTTATTGGAGGAGAATTCCGTTTAGGGATAATACCAACCATAATGCCTACACTTTTACCGATGTTTTTAAATAATTTTATAAAAAAATATCCAAAAGTAAAACTTTTGATTGAGGAGCTAAATACAGATGAGATCATTGTAAAATTAAAAAATGGCCATTTGGATGCTGCTATAGCCGCAACTCCTCTCGAGGATGAAAAAATCAAGGAAATCGTATTGTATTTTGAGCCTTTTGTCGCTTACATTCCTGAGCATCATTCGGTTTACCAAAAAGAAGAAATCGAAGTTTCTGATTTAAACATCAATGAAATTTTATTATTACAAGACGGACATTGCTTTAGAGACGGGATCCTGAATTTGTGCAAAAACGCTACAGAAATCGAACAAAACAATTTCCAGATACAAAGTGGAAGTTTTGAGACCCTTATAAAATTAGCAGATGAAGGTTTGGGGACCACATTGCTTCCTTATCTTCATACCTTAGATTTGAAGGAATCTGACAAATTAAAACTGCGTAATTTTAAAGAACCAAAACCTGCGCGTGAAGTAAGTTTAATTTACCCAAAAAGCGAATTAAAAATGCAGATTATTGATGCTTTAAGAAGTACAATTGCAGGTGTTGTAAAAGGGGCTATTGTTTTCCAGAACGTTCAAATCATTAGTCCTTTGCAAAAAAAATAGTTCGATTAATTCCATAATTAGTCTTAAAAATAAAAAATCGTATCGGAGTTTTAATTCGAATACGATTTTTTATAATTTAATTGAAATTTATTTGATTCCCTTTTTAAGTTTTTCAACAGAAGGGTCTTCCAAAAGTTTTATTTGATTAACAACAATCTGTGCTATTTCTGTTGCGCCTTTCAAGGAAAGATGTGTATCATCTGCTTTATCTTCTTTATAAAAAGGATTTTCCCCCGCTTTAAAATGCAAATGCAGTTGCTTTGATTTTTCAGGACCATAAGACTGTTCCAACAGTTCTGTATAGTATTCTAAATCTATAAAAGGAACTTTATATTCCTGGGCAACCAATCTTGTTTCGAGAGGATAATCTCCATGCGTACCAATTAAAACACCTTTTTCATTAAAGTTTCTTCTTGTAATTGAAGTCAGTAAAATTGGAATTGCTCCCTTTTCGCGACTTTCTTTTACGAAACGAATTAAATTATGCCTGTAAGTAGTATGTGGATTTGTATAACGCAATGAATCCATGTTTTTTTGGTCATTATGCCCAAACTCAATAAAAACATAATCCCCTTTTTTAAGACTATTATAAACTGCCTCCCATTGTTTTTCAGCAATAAAGCTTCTGGTACTTCTTCCGTTTAAAGCCCTGTTATCTATAACAATATTATCTTTAAAAAAAGGTTGTAAAACCTGAGCCCAACCGTGTTCCGGATTTTTATCAGGATCTTTTTTGTTTGCCATTGTCGAATCACCGATAGTGTAAACGGTAGTCTTTTGTGCAAAACAAACGGTTGAAACCAACCAAAAAATTAATATGTACTTTTTCATTTTATTTGTATTAAACTATTTTGCTGCTGAAGGAACTGTAGCTTTTTCTCCGATGAAAACTTCATTCAGAATGACATTTTCAGCATTTGTACTTGAAATAGCATTTTTTGCTGACTTAATTTCGATATTGTTTAAAGAGATATTCTTGATTTTTTTATCTGCAAAACCCTGTATGACAATACCCGAAGCAGATGCTTTATTACACGAAATATCAGAGAAAAACACATTTGAAATTTCAGACTGATATCCTTTTCCCTCTCCGTGGTAATTTGCGGTTATATAAAGACAGTCTTCTACTTCATCCAGTTGAATATTCCTAACAAAAACATTTTTTATGAATCCTCCCCTGTCAGCGTTAGTTTTCAGATAAATTCCTCTTTTCAGATAACCAACTGTTTTGCAATTTTCCACAAAAACATTTTTTACACCTGCAGACATTTCGCTTCCAATAACCACTCCGTGAAGTCCTTTGAAATTGCAGTTTCTGATAATAATATTTTCACTTGGAGTCGCTGAGTTGGCTCTTCCTTCATGATCTCTTCCTGCTTTTATAGCAACATTATCATCTCCATTATTGAACGTTACATTTTCAATTAAAACGTTTTTGGCATACTCAGGATCAATACCATCATTATTATAATTTAATGATTTGTAACTTATCCCTCTGATGGTTATACTTTCAGACTTGAGCAAATGCACACACCAAAAAGGCGAATTTTCAATTCGAACATTTTCAATCAATATATTTGAACAGTTAAAAAACTGAATCATCTGCGGACGCAAAAAGTAACCTGTTCCAAATTTTCTGTCTATTAACGGAACATTCGTATGGTTCATTTCGCGACTGAGTTCTTTCCCTTTTCCTTCTTTTGCCTTAAAAGCTTTCCAGGTCTTCCCTCCTTCTCCATCAATTGTTCCTTCACCGGTTATTGCAATATTTTTACAATCGTAAGCGTATATTAACGGACTGTAATTGTATAGCATTGTACCTTCCCAGCTGGTTAAGACCATTGGCAGAAAATCTTCTGGCTTGTCGCTAAATTTAATCTTAGCTCCTTTTTCAATTTTCAAATTCACATTGCTGACAAAATGAATCGGGCCGTTTAAAAGATAAATCCCTTTTGGAACTACAATTGTCCCCCCATTATTCTTTTTACACAATGCCATTGCCTTATCGAAAAAAGGTTTGTTATTGGAAACCGAATCCCCTTTTGCTCCCAGCTTTGCCACACTAACCTGATAAGAAGGTATTTTTGGCAACTGAATAACATTTACAATCGAATCTACCTTTGTTGTTGGGAATTTATTTTCCTGAGCAAAGGCAATTACTGAAAACAATAGAAAGAAAAGAAGTCTAATATTCATGATTTGTATTTTGTCTGACTCAGAAAAAACAATTAGCGAATCAATTCTTAAAAATTACTCTGAATCACTGCTTTCTAAATTATTCTTTTTTGCCCATTTCTTATATTTTTTAAGAACTTCTTTCGGCTCATTAGAATACCATGAATAACCATTTCTTCTTTCTTCTCCAATATCAGTTATAAATCTTTTTTTAATTCCGTCACGGTCACAAAAAATTGCCTCATTAGTATCAAGTTCTGCAAATCTTGGCCAAATTGGCGCACTATCTACCATAGGATACATTTTTTTTCCTATAATTTTACCGTCTTCATCATAGATGCGTTCTTCTTTAAGATTCGTTATTTTTGTTTTTTCAAACCAGTCGTAAGCGCTTTTTACGGCTGTCTTAATTTCCGGTGAAGGATTATCAATAGACATTAAAAATAATACAACTTTTGCAGATTCCTTTCCGCTTAAAGAAGCAAGTTCATAAGCTCTTGCATCAGCTGGCGCAAAAGTAACTTCATCATGTTGTGCACACCAAACTGTGAGAACACCATTTTGTTTATATTGCGTTTTTAAAATACATTCAATCCCTTTACTAACTGCAATTTTGGCTTTGTCAATAACCTCCTGCGATGGTTTAATACTGTAGTACGGGGTTTCGTTTGCTATTTCCTTTAATACATTCAAAACATCCACCATCGAATTATCATTATAGGTAATATGTGTGTAGTAGCCTTTTTTTAACGGAAAGTATTGAGGCCAGCCACCATTAGGATATTGTGCAGAAAGTAAATAATTCACTGCTCTCAAAAATGAATCTTTATATCTTTCATCTTTTGTCTGCGCATACATTTTTGAAACAAAAAGTATTTCCTGAGTCGTAGCTCTATTATCGATTGTACAATCTTTTGCTATTGGCTTTAGGGCTACTAATTTAGCTTTTTCTTCTTCTGTCAGTTCATTAAGCATTGGAATATTTTTAGGCCAGCCTCCAATATCCCTTTGGTAAAGCAAAACATTTTCGCCTACTTTTTTACCTTCTTCAGATCCAAACCAGGCGGAGTAACTTTTTACAATTAAGTCCGGCCATTTTTTGGCTTTATCCTGTGCATTTACATGACAGCCAGTAATGATTAGAAGTAATAACGCTGTCTTTTTGAATTGATTCATTTAATTGGTTAATTTTAGTTATTTATTTAGTTATTTAGTTTTAGTCAGTTATTCTGAACCAGTCAATTGCTACGCTTCCCGCATCATTTATAACTCCTTCTCTAAGAGCTAAAAATCCTATCTTAGCGCCTATCCATTTTCCTTCTCTGGCTGTAAAAGTGTCACCTATTGCATTGAATTTTTGTCCATCTTCACTATAGAAAAAATTACATATTCCTCCCGATTTTACTTTTACCTGCAGGTATATTGTCCTGTCTTTTATTGCGATTCTCTTATTCTCAGATTCAACTCCTTTTTTATCCGATCTTAAAGCTGTTTTTTGCGAAAGAAATAATTTTCCTTCGTTTTGCTTGAGACATAGAAAACTATAATCGAGTCCCATGATAACCAGACCTGTATATTCTCCATCGAATCTGGAGTTGAAAGTAATTTTTGTAGTCGCCGTAAACTCATTTGCCGGGAATTTTTGCAAAAGTAAATTGGGAATATCAAACAGGTTATTATAATCTTTAGGGACAGGGATACAATTCAAATTATAGTAACCCATTGATGTAGGAAGCCCCCATGTTATCTGCGGATTTGCATGCCACTGCCATTGAAGCCCAAGTTTAGGATTATTAAATTCATCACTTTCAGGTGGTGTTGCAACCGGAAAAGTTTTTTTACCAACATTTGGTTTTTTATATACCATAACAGGCTCTCCAATACCATCATTATCCTCATCGCTTCCAATTATCGGCCAGTCCTGCTGCCATTTCATAGGCTGTAAATGAACAACTCTTCCGTAAGCAAACTGATCCTGAAAATGAAGAAACCAGTCTTCACCTGTTTGTGTCTGAACCCATGCACCCTGATGTGGGCCGTTAACAGTTGTTTTTCCCTGTTCCATCACTTTTCTTTTTTCATAAGGCCCAAAAATATTCTTAGCCCTCATAACTGTCTGCCAGCCAGTAGCTACTCCACCAGCCGGAGCAAAAATATAATAATAACCATTACGTTTATAAAATTTAGGTCCTTCAATGGTTGGTTCATCCGGGTGTCCGTCAATAATCATAACATCATCATTATTTGCAGATAAACCATCCGGGTTCATTGAACAGACAGCCAAAGTACTTTTTATTCCTGCGCGGCTGCCAGCAAACGCATAACCCAGATATGCCTTCCCATCCTCATCCCACAAAGGTGCCGGATCAATCAATCCTTTTCCTTCTTTTACCATAATAGGTTCAGACCATGGGCCTTGAGCTTTTTTTGCTTTCACGACATAAATTCCAAAATCAGGATCCGGATAGTAAATATAAAATTCATTTTTGTGAAAACGAATGCAGGGAGCCCACACTCCGTTTCCATGCTGAACTTCATTATATATTTCTAATGGTTTTTGTGTGGAAAGTGCATATCCTATCAATTTCCAGTTTACTAAATCCTTTGAATGAAGAATAGGCAGGCCAGGAATACAATTAAAAGATGAAGCGGTCATATAATAATCATCTCCCACCCTGATAGCATCCGGATCAGAATAATCAGCATATAAAACAGGATTTTTATAAGTACCGTCACCCTGATCTGCTACCCAGACATTTGAATAATTGTTTTGTCTTTTTTCCTGCGCAGTTGAATTCTGCATCAAAATACCAGACAACAAAAGAGATGTTATTATGACAAATTTCATTTAAAAGGTATTATCTGTTTAATTCTAATGCTGCCAGAATAAAAGGTCCTGTTGCTTTAGGATCATTATCTTTCTTTTTTTCATTTACATAATATTCATAAGAACCATCTCTGTATGGAGTTCCTCCAAGTCCCGCTACCTGACAAGCCTGAGTTAATGTTATAGTTCCGTCTGCGTCAACTTTGATTAACTGAGTAGTTAGTCCATCAAAAGCTTTGTTGGCTATTTTTTTGAATTTTGCAGGTAAGTATCCTTTATTAACACCTTTTGCAAATGCATAGGCAAACATGGATGAGCCTGAAGCTTCAAGATAATTTCCTTCCTTGTCCATTTTATCTGTAACCTGATACCATAAACCAGATTTATCCTGATATTTTGCTAAACTTTCCGAAACTTTATTTAAATAACCAACCAATTCTTTTTGTTTTGGATGCTCTTTCGGAAAATAATCTAAAGCATCAACAAGAGCCATTACATACCAGCCAAGAGCTCGGGACCAGAAGTTTGGTGAATTTCCTGTTTCTTTATTTGCCCATGGCATTTGTTTGCTTTCATCCCATCCGTGATATAATAAACCTGTAGCCGGATCTGTTGCATGTAATTGAATTTGTTCGAATTGATGGGCAACATCATCAAGGTTTTTTCCTCCTTCAAAAGTTGCTGTATATTCAGCATAGAAAGGTTCTCCCATATACAAACCATCCAGCCACATTTGATTAGGATAGATTTTTTTATGCCAGAATCCTCCGGACTGCGTTCTTGGATGCACTGTTAACTGTTGACGTAACAATTGCATCGCTTTTAAATATTTTTCTTCTTTTGTTTTATCATAAGCATTAAAAAGCAAACGCCCAGCCACAATCATATCGATATTGTATTTTTCAATTTCATAAGTTTTGATTGTGCCGTCATTTTCAATTAATGCATCCAGATATCCCTGCACATAAGAAGCATATGCCGGATTTGGATTTTTTTTATATAATTCCTGGAATGAATATAAAACAAGTCCGTGAACGTAGTCCCATTTTGGCGCTTTTGAATCATCAATCTGCCAGGATTCAGGATGACGTTTCATTAATGTCAACGCCATTTTGTCTGACCATTTCAAATCTTTAGAAACTACTGTTTGATTAGTAGAGTTGTTAGTTTTTCCTGCTTCGGGCGATGCTGTCTTGCATCCAAAAATTACGAATGAAATGAAAAGTGTGGCGACTTTTAAAGTGTTTATTCTGTTGTTTAACATAGTGATTATTTTAACTTTTTGGAAATCTTATTATCTGATTACATCACATATAATTATAAAACTATTGCTATCAGATTATGTTTCGCATTTTTACTGTAATTTATATCTTTTTAAAAATTTTATCTAAAAATTGAGTTGTATATAAAATTGTTTCATCCAGCCAGGGAGTAAAAAACCAAAAAGAATGGGGCGAATCCTTAATTGTATGAACCTCATTATATATATTATTCTGTTTTAAAATTGCAATCATATCGTTTCTTCCTGCATGAAACCTGTCAATACTACTATTTATAAATAATATTGGAGGTGAATTTTCATCAGTATGTGTAAGCGCTGAAGCATTTTTCCAATTTTCAGGATTCTCTACAGAAGTTCCTTTTAACCAAAAAGCTGCCATCTCACCCTCTGAGGATTCGGGATGTTTAAAAGCCAGAATGCCATCTATATTAATAATTGCATTTACATTTGATGAAGACTTGCTTTTATTCAAAACATCATCAAAAGCCGGATTCTTATTTGTTGTACCAATCAAAGCTGCCATTTGACCTCCTGAAGAGCATCCTAAAACAGCAATTTTGTATGGATCAATTTTAAATTTTTTAGCATTATCCTTTATAAATCTTATTGCATTTTTAACATCTAGAATTCCCTCCGGATACTTAGCTTCTAATGAAAGCCTGTACTCAATTGTAAAACAGGAATATCCTTGTGAAGCAATTCTTTGTGCCATCACTTTCATTTGATTTTTATTACCTGATTTCCAACCTCCTCCGTGAATCATAACTACACCGGGATTTTTTCTTTTGGTTTTATTTATATACGCATCCAAATGTAATGCTCTATTTTTATCCTGACTATAAACCACATCTTTAATTTCAGCAACATTTTTGTTTTTTACTTCCTGAGCAATTTTTATGAAGGGATATTTTTTTATTAGTTTAGCATAGGTACTTTTTATCGTATATGAAGTATCGATAGGAAAATTTATTTGTCCAAAAAAAGAATTTGATACAAAGTACAGAACTACTAAAAAAATATTCCTCATAAACTAAATTTAGCTAATATACAATCTGGCAAAATAACAGACTTTTCTCTATAACTGGTTGGAAATAACAGCAACAGTATGCAGTAAAAAAATTAATTTTTAATTGATTCTACTTTTTTGTCATTGATATACGTATTTATAAAATTAAAATTCTTAATATTTTTCAATAAATAAACAGAGTCTGCTTTTTCGATAACTACATTTTTAAGCGTAATGTTTTCAACCGGTGATTCTTTATATCCTTCAGCCCAAACACCATATTTACCTGCTTTTTTTACTTTTACGTTTTCTAAACTTACATTTCTGATAACAGGAATGAAGTTTCCTGTCTGCGAACCGTATACATTATAAAACATATTTAATTTTAAGACACATTCTTTGACAATTCCTACTTCCAGATTTCTCACATAAACATCTTCAATAACCCCTCCTCGTTTAGAATTTGTTTTGATACGAATTGCCCTGTCTAAATTTGGACTATCCATAACACAGTTCTCTACAAAAACATTATTTACACCTGCGGATATTTCACTACCAATTACTACACCTCCGTGACCGTCTATCATCTTACAATTTTGTACAATAATATTTTTGCTTGGTATTCCTACTCTTCTTCCATCAGCATCTCTTCCTGATTTTATGGCAATGCAATCATCTCCTGTGTTAAATACACAGTTTTTAATTATTACATTTTGTGAGTATTCCGGATCGCAACCATCATTATTAGGTCCGTGACTATCTATTGTAACCCCGTCTATTATTACATTATTGGATTTTATTGGGTGCAAAATCCAAAAAGGGGCATTAATTACTTTAACGTCTTTTATTAGAACAGTATTACATTCAAAGAATTCAATAAAATTAGGTCTTAAGTAACGTCCTTCACCAAAAATCCTTTCAGAAACTGGCACACCTTTTTCTGCCATATCAACCAAAACTTCACGATTAGTTGGGTCATTTTGCGAAGGAATCCCTTTTTTCCAGCCATAATCTTTAGCACCTGACCATACCCACCAGTTGCCAATACTAGCCTGGCCATTCAAAATACCTTTACCTGTTATAGCAACATTTATTTTATTTTTAGCATAAATAAGTGGGGAGTAATTCATTAATTCCGTTCCTTCAAAAGAAGTATGAACTATTGGGTAATCTTTTGGATTTGTACTAAACAGAATTTCTGCATTATCTTCCAAATGTAAATTCACGTTATTTTCTAAATGTATAGGGCCGGTTAAGTATTTTCCTTTAGGAACAATAACTCTTCCACCACCATTAGAAGTGCAAGCTTTTATTGCCTTTTCAAAAGCAATTGTATTGAATGCAACTCCATCTCCAACTGCGCCAAAATCTTTCACATTATAATCTTTCTCTAGAAAATTAACTTGAGGCATAGTCTTTATAACAAAGTTCATTTTTTTCCATGGATCTTCAATTGATGCTTCTGGTGTTTTTAGCCTGCAAGACATAAAAACAATACAACCAATCATTATTAAAAATGAGTAATTATTTTTAAAGACATTATACCCCATCATTTATAGTATTCTATTTATTAATCAAGACTTTTTTAACTATGTAATCGATTACACGAAAGTAAAGAAATGGAATTACATCAACAAATAAATTTGGATAAAAATTATGCATTCATTTTTAAAAAGTGACATTAATTGTAATTTTTGTAAAAAAAAACATAATTTTTTACCATTGCTCCATCATATTTAACAAGTAGCTTTTTTTTGGTAATCGATAACATTTTATACTTGTGTTTGCAAAAAAAATGTATTTTTGTGTTAAAATAATCAAAATATGAATTTTGAATGAGCGAAAAAATAACCATTTATGATATTGCAAAAAAATTAAATATAACTGCTGCCACAGTATCGAGAGCACTGAATAACAGTCCGAAAATAAAAGATAGCACAAAAAAAATAGTTCTTGAAACTGCTGCCTCAATGAACTATAAACAAAATAAATTAGCTTTAGCTTTAAAAAGCGGGAGAAGCAATAATATCGGAGTTATTGTACCTCGTATTGACAGTAATTTTTTTGCATCTGTAATTAGAGGAATCGAAGAAGAGCTCTACCCTCATGGTTATCAGGTTATTATTTGCCAGACACACGAAAACCCAAAAAGAGAAAATGAGAATCTTTATACCTTAATTGATGCCCAGGTTGACGGTATTTTAATGTCAGTTACAGATGTTACGAATGAAAATGACAGTGCTTTTCGTAATGTATTGGAAAAGAATGTTCCATTGATTTTCTTTGACAGAAGCAAACATATAGAAGGTGTAAGTTCTGTTACTATAAATGATTTTAAAGGCGGTTACATAGCTACAAAACAATTAATTAATCAAGGATGCAAATGTATTGCACATCTATCCGGAGATTTGTCTTTAGAAATTTTCAAAAATAGATTTTTAGGGTACAAACAGGCTTTACTGGATAATGGAATCAGTTTTAACGAAAAATATGTTATTCAGTCCAAAAGTAGTGTCGAAGCTGGAAAAAATGCCGTTAATATTTTACTTGAGCTTGAAACACCGCCAGACGCTATATTTTCTTCAAGTGATTTTGCTGCCTTAGGCGCTATTCAGGAATTAAGAGACAGAAACATTAGTATTCCACAAGATTTTTGTGTTGCAGGCTTTAGTAATGAACCTTTCACTAAGTTTATGGAACTATCGATAACTTCTGTTGATCAGTCTCCTCTTGAAATGGGAAGGATGTCAGCGCGTGTCTTTTTAGAACAAGCTGGTAAAACAGACACTATTAAAATCGAAAAAAAGGTAGTTTTAGCACCAGAATTACATATTCGTAAATCTACGTCGAGAATAAATTTATAATTACTCTTGCAATTTCTAATCTATTCCCCCTAGTAAAACGTTTGCTTTTCTGTAAAAACCTAATTCTCTTTCTATTTACAATTAAACTTCTACCATGCCTTATTCTCAATAAAACAATTACATCAATTGCAAAATGAAAAATCTATAGCTTTATTTTTTACACACATTTATAGCCAAAATAATAACATTTTTTCAATCGATGATATTTTATATTGAATTATTCAAAAAAAAAGTATTTTTGTCCTGAACAAAATAAAAGAATATTTTTTGAATGAGTGAAAAAACCACTATATACGATATTGCCAAAAGACTAAACATTACTGCAGCTACTGTTTCAAGAGCTTTAAATAACAACCCTAAAATAAAAATAAGCACACGCGAATTGGTACAGCAAACAGCCGACTTAATGGGTTACAAACCTAACAAGCTGGCATTGGCTTTAAAAAGTGGAAGAAGCAACAATATAGGCATCATAGTTCCTCGCGTTGATAATAATTTTTTTGGAACCGTAATTAGAGGCATTGAAGAAGAACTCTATCCTCATGGTTATCACGTTATTATTTCACAGACTCATGATGATCCCAAAAGAGAAAATGAAAACCTGTATGCTTTAATAGACGCACAGGTTGATGGCATCTTAATGTCTGTTACTGATGTTACTGATGAAAATTATGAAGCCTTTCAAAACGTCCTCCAAAAAAATGTTCCTTTAATTTTCTTTGACAGAACCAGACATATTGACGGAGTTAGCTCTGTAACCATTAATGACTTTAAAGGAGGTTATCTTACTACAAAACATTTAATCAATGAAGGCTGCAGACATATCGCTCATTTTTCCAGAGACCAGTCACTTGATATTTTTAAAAATAGATTTTTAGGCTATAAGCAAGCGCTATTGGATAGCGGAATACCTTTTAAGGAAGAATATGTTATTCCTATTAAAAGTAGTGTAGAATCAGGAAAAGAAGCAATAGAAATTTTATTGCAGCTTGAAACTCCTCCTGATGCTATATTCTCTTCAAGTGATTTTGCTGCTTTAGGGGCTATTCAGGAATTAAAAGAAAGAAACATCTCTATTCCTGATGATTTTTGTGTAGCAGGATTTAGTAATGAACCATTCACAAAGTTCATGGAGCTATCCATAACTTCAGTCGACCAGTCACCGCTTGAAATGGGAAAAATGGCTGCAAAGGTATTCTTAGAGCAAATAAGTAAAACTGAAACTATTAAAATACAAAAAAAGGTAATCCTTGCACCCGAACTGCATATTCGCCAGTCTTCAACAAGAATTACCTTTTAATCTCTTAATAAATAAATTATGTGAATTTTATTTAATTTCCGAATCGTTACATTACACCTTAAAGTTTTATCTCTAATTAAAAACAAAAAAGGCAGCTTTATCAGCTGCCTTTCTACATAGTAACAATTATTTATATAAGTTAAACGTTGGCAAAATTATAATGAGACCCCTCTTTTCCAAGGAATAAACACATCTTGTTTCAACTGATCTGCTTTTGTTTCCACGTTTCCGCTAGCCAATTCTATAATATAATCTACAAGTTCTTCTCCAACTTCGGTGATATTTTTTTCACCAGTAATTACAGTCCCAGCATTGAAATCAATGATATCAGACATTCTATTGGTTAATGCTGTGTTTGAAGCAATTTTCACAACAGGTGCAACCGGATTTCCCATCGGATTTCCTAAACCTGTTGTAAACAAAACAACAGTTGCTCCCGATCCAACCAACCCTGTAGTACATTCGGCGTCATTTCCTGGCGTATTTAGAAGATTTAAACCCGGTTGTGAAATGTACTCACCGTAATCCAAAACATCTACAATTGGCGCTGTTCCACCTTTTTTAGATGCACCAGCAGATTTCATTGCGTCAGTAATTAATCCGTCTTTAATATTTCCTGGAGATGGGTTCATATCAAACCCTGAACCTGCATCTACAACTGATTTTTCAAAAGCTTTCATCAAAGATAAAAACTTATCGGCTTTTTCTTCGCTTACACATCGATTCATCAATTCTTGCTCAACGCCACATAATTCCGGAAACTCTGCCAAAATAGATTTAGCTCCCAAAGCTGCGAAAATATCTGAAACAACTCCCAATACTGGATTTGCCGAAATTCCTGAAAACCCGTCAGATCCACCACATTCCAAACCAATACTTAATTTTGATATAGGAGCAGGTTTGCGTTCAATTTTGTTAGCTCTTTTAATGGCTTCATAAGAATCTTTAATCACCATTTGGAACATTTGATCGGTAGTTCCAATTTGCTGTTGCTCATAGATCAAAATTTCTTTATCACAATTCGGACTCATTGCTTTCAATGCATTTTTGAAAATATCTACTTGCAAATTTTGGCAGCCCAAACTCAAAATAGTTGCACCAGCAACATTTGGATTATTCACATATCCTGCAAGCAGTTTTGCCAACAATTCAGAATCTTGTCTAATCCCACCACAACCACCTTGATGATTGATGAATTTTACTTCAACATTATCTAAAAGATTTTCATTTCGATCTCTACCAGAAACTTCTTCTACGCTTTTTTCTTCAATTAAAGAGCGTAATAAATTTTTATAAGAAACTTCTTTTTTTGGCAGTAATTCGTTTTCGAAAATATCTTTCAGTTTTTCTATATTTTTATTTTCACAAAAAACTAATGGAATAAATAACCAAACATTTTTGGTACCAACTTGTCCATCTGTACGGTGGTACCCGTTGAAAGTTTTGTCTTTCCAACGATCTACATTTGGTGGAGTCCAACCTAAATTTGCATTTTTTCCAAAAACTTTTTCACTTTCATGTTTTACATTTTCGGTGGTAATTACTTCTCCTTTTTTTATAGGTTTTACCGCTTTCCCTACCAAAACCCCATACATTATAATCTCATCACCAATTGCAAAATCTTTCTCTGTGATTTTATGTTTTGCTTTAACATCAGTAGTTGGTGAAACTGTAGTTCCTTCAAATGCAATTTGTTCGTTTTGTACCAAATCGGTTAATGCGACAATTACGTTATCCGCTGGATTTACTTTTATTAATTTTTTTTGCATGATAATAATTTTAAAATCTAATTAGTACTTTGCGCTGAAATTAGCGTAACCTTTTTCAATTCCATTTGCTTCAATTTCAGTTAAAGCTACAACTAATGCTTCAGAAAGACCATTAATTTTTGTTAAATCCTGACCCCAAAAATCTGTATTAGCCAAAACAGCATCCACAACTGAATCTAAAGCTCCTAATTGCCATGCACTGTTAAATGCCTCAACTAATTCGGGAGTATCTTTTACAGGCAATGCTTCATTATTCCATGTTCCTTTATAAAATTGTATTAAAGAAGCCAATGAAAAAGTCAAACTAACCGGCAATTTTTTATTTGCATTATAATATCCTAATAAACTTGGTAAGACCCTTACTTTGAATTTTGAAATAGAATTTAAAGCAATATCAGCCAATGCATGTTTGATAAATGGATTTTTAAAACGATCCATTACCTCTTCAGAATAGGCAGCAATTTCATTTTTGTCCATCGCAAGCGTTTCGCTGATTTCGCTGATAACGCTATTCACGAATTTCCCAGTAAAATCACCATTAACAGTTTCCATTACTAATTTGTTACCGTATAAAAGTGAAGTAGGAACCATTGCTGTATGCGCGCCATTCAAAATACGAACTTTTATCATCTTGAAAGGACGAATATCGTCAACGATTTTCACATTTAAATCCGTTTTATCAAAAGGAAGCTTTTGTTTTAAATCTTCACCACCTTCGATAGCCCAAAGGAAAAATGGCTCAGCTGCAACAATTAAATTATCCTGATAATCTAATTTATTGTTATAATCTTCAATTTCTGCTCTTGGGTATCCCGGAACGATTCTGTCAACCAGAGTACTGTGGTACGTACACGCCTCCGTTAACCATGTTTTGAATGAATCCTCTAATTTCCATAAATCTGCATATTGCAAAATATATTTCTTTAGGGTCTCAGAATTATAATCGATCAATTCACAAGGAATGATGGTAACACCTTTAGATGCATCGCCATTGAAGTGCTTGAATCTTTCATATAATAAAATAGTTAGTTTGGCAGGAAATGCTACTGGCGGCTGCATATCCGGAGTATCAGTATCAATAAATTCAATTCCTGCTTCAGTAGTATTTGAAACAATAAACTGAAGTTCTTCTTCTTTAGCTAAAGCTAAATAATCTGCAAATTCAGTATATGGATTTATAGCTTTTACAATATTATCAATTAACTGGATATCCTGTATTTTTTCTCCTTTTTTAATACCATTCATGAACAGAGTATACAAACCATCCTGCTCATTAATCAGGTGCACCATACCATCTTTTAATGGCTGAACAATTGCAATACCAGCATTAAAATCAACCTCTTTGTTTAGTTTGTGAAAAGCATAATCAACAAATGCTCTTAGGAAGTTACCTTCACCAAACTGCACTACTTTAATTGGATTTAATTTCTCTAATCCTGTATTTACTCTATTTAACTTTTTCATTTTGAATTTTTCTCTAATAGTGTTATAAATAACCTCATTAATCCCTTACCTGTTTTTTAATTGTAAAAGAAACATTACACTTGTAAAAGATTAAAATAAAGTTTGCTGTGAGGAGTGACAAGCTTTATTTTTCAAGCGTAATGTTCAATTACAACCTTTAAAACTCTAAAAAAAACTGCTTTACAATAAGGAATAACTAATTATTCCTTATTTATTTTTTTCTAATATTTTTAATGATGTTTAAAACATCACTTACTTTATTTTTTAATCCTTCAAAATCTTGTTTATCAAGCAAATCTTTTGAAATTAATTGCGAACCAAGACCAACACAGGTAGCACCTGCATTTAACCATGAAGACAAACTTTCTTCAGTTGGATAAACACCTCCCGTTGGCATAATTGTAGTCCATGGGCAAGGTCCTTTTATTGCTTTAATAAATTCTGGTCCGTAAGTATCCGCAGGAAACAATTTTACGACTTCACAGCCTAATTCTTCTGCTCTTGCAATTTCTGAAAGCGTTCCACAACCCGGAGACCATAAAACTTTTCTACGATTACAGGCAATTGCAATATCTTCTCTAAAAACAGGAGTTACAATAAAATTAGCACCAAGCTGCATGTACAATGAAGCTGCAGCAGCATCGGTAACAGAACCAACACCTAACATCATTCCAGGCAATTCAGCCAGTGCATATTTATTTAATGCTCCAAAAACTTCAAAAGCAAAATCACCTCTGCTTGTAAATTCCATTAATCTGGAACCTCCATCGTAACAGGCCTTTAATACTTTTTTACTGATTTCAATATCCGAATGAAAAAACAAAGGAACCATCCCGTTATCTTTCATCGTCTGAGCTACTTCAATTCTTGAATACTTTGCCATACTTTATTTATCTTGATACTAATCCGGCAGAGTTTCCTCCCGCCATGTTTTCAACTTCTTTTAATGTAACTAAATTATAATCTCCGGCAATTGTGTGTTTCAAGCAACAAGCTGCTACTGCAAAATCTAATGCCTTTTGTTTATCCTCTTTGTATTCAACTAATCCGTAAATTAATCCTCCCATAAAAGCGTCTCCACTTCCTACACGGTCAATTACCGGAGTTACTTCCTGAACGGCTGCATTAAAAATAGTTTTCCCATCAAATAAAACGCCACCTATTCTTTGATGCGAAGCACTAATTGAATAACGCAATGTAGTTGCCACCGTTTTTAAATTTGGACAAAGTTCATATAACTTAGAATATAAAGCCGGTAATGATTTTCCATCCTGATAATCCGGATTTACTTTAGGGATGCCCAACATAAAATACGCTGTATCAATATCTCCTAAAATAACGTGACTGTATTTTAATAACTCAGGCATCACCTCACTTGGCGTTTTTCCGTATTGCCATAATTTTGATCTGTAATTCAAATCACATGAAATGGTTAATCCTAATTCATGCGCTATCTGAACTGCTTCAAGACAGGCTTCTGCAGCGCTTTGAGAAATTGCAGCTGAGATTCCGCTAAAGTGAAACCAGGTTGCTCCTTCAAGTACTTTTTTCCAGTCAACATCACCTTTTTGAATCGTTGCCATCGAGCTATGTGCGCGATCGTACACCACATTGCTTCCTCTGGTTCCTGCTCCTGTTTCTAAATAATACGTTCCTAAACGTTCTCCGCCGTAAACAATACTTTTAGACTCAACATTCATTTTACGCATCTCCTGTACTGCGCAGTACCCAATTTCGTTTTCAGGTAATCTGGTAACAAATTCTGCATTAATGCCGTAATTTGCTAAAGAAACGCAAACATTAAATTCACCTCCACCGTAAGAAGCTGTAAATGCTTTAGCCTGAGAAAAACGCAAATGTCTTTCTGTAGAAAAACGCAACATTATTTCGCCGAATGCAACTACTTTACTCATTGTCAATATTTAATTAAAATTTAAAATATTCTTTTGCATTGTTATACGAAATATCAGAAACCATTTTCCCGATCCATTCCATATCAGCAGGAAGTTCACCTCTCTGAATTTCATCTCCAAGAAGACTACAAAGGATACGTCTGAAATATTCGTGTCTTGGGAAAGACAAGAAACTTCTTGAATCTGTCAGCATTCCAACGAAACAGCTAATTAATCCCATGTTTGAAAGGGCATTTAATTGTTTTGTCATTCCGTCTTTCTGATCCAAAAACCACCATCCAGATCCAAACTGCACTTTTCCTCTGACACTTCCGTCGTTAAAATTACCAATCATGGTAGCCATTACTTCGTTATCAGCAGGGTTTAGGTTATAAATAATTGTTTTTGTTAATTTATCTTTACTATCTAAAGCATTTAAAAAAGCAGATAATTTTTGAGCCTGAGGATAATCCCCGATAGAATCCCATCCTGTGTCAGGTCCTAAAATTCTGTGCATACGGGCATTGTTGTTACGTAAAGCCCCTAAGTGAAATTGTTGTACCCACCCCAATTCATGGTAAGTTTCAGATAAAAACAATAACACAGCACTTTGGAATTTCAAAGCTTCTTCAGTAGTTAGAGTTTGATTTTCTCTTTTCTTTTTGAAAATTGCATTTACTTCAGACTCAGTAAAGTTTTCAAAATAAATCTGATCCAATCCGTGATCACTTAACTTACATCCGTTTGCGTTAAAGAAATCAATTCTTTTTCTCAATGCTGAAAGTAAATCAGCGTAAGTGTTGATTGCTACTCCGGACACATCCCCCAATGTGTCCAGATAAGCATTGTAACCGTCATTTGAAATCAAAATAGCTTTATCAGGCCTGAAAGCCGTGCTCATTTTAGTTTCAAAAGGATTACTGTTTAATTTTTGATGAAACTCTAAAGTATCAATTGGATCTTCAGTAGTACAAACTAATTCAGCATTTACTTTTTTAAGTAAGTTACGTGTACTGTATTCTGCCGAATTTACTTTTGCAGAAGCTTCTTCATATATTCTTTCAGCTGATTTTTCATTCAGCAAATCGTAAATATCAAAATAACGGGCTAATTCTAAGTGAGTCCAGTGGTACAAAGGATTACGCATTGTATACGGAACTGTTTTTGCCCAGTTTAAGAATTTATCTTTATCAGAACCATTACCTGTAACAAACTGCTCATTAATTCCTAATGTACGCATTGCACGCCATTTGTAGTGATCTCCGTTTATCCACACATTTGTGATATTGTCAAAAATTTTATCTTCTGCAATAAACTGTGGATTTAAGTGATTGTGATAATCAATAATAGGCTGATTTTTTGAATAATTATGGTATAACTCCTCAGCGTATTTATTTTCAAGTAAAAAATTATCGTTTATGAATGTTTTATTAGAGCTCATGTCTTATTTTAAAATATAATTTGAAAATTATTCTTCGTTGGATGGTTTTCCGATAGTTGCAAGAATTCCTCCATCAACATACAAAATGTGACCATTAACAAAATCACTAGCTTTTGATGACAAGAATATAGCTGCTCCAGCTAAATCACCTGGATCTCCCCATTTTGCAGCCGGAGTTCTGCTAATGATAAAATCGTTAAAAGGATGTCCGTCAACTCGGATTGGCTTAGTTTGCTCAGTTGCAAAATAACCAGGTCCGATTCCGTTAATCTGAACATTATATTTTGCCCATTCTGTTGCCATGTTTTTGGTCAGCATTTTTAAACCTCCTTTTGCAGCAGCATAGGCAGAAACCGTATTTCTTCCTAATTCACTCATCATAGAGCAAATGTTGATTATTTTCCCTTGTCTTCTTTCGATCATTCCTTTAGCAACATGCTTAGAAACAATAAATGGACTTACTAAATCGATATCAACAACCTCTCTGAAATCAGCAACTTCCATTTCCAATAGAGGAATTCTTTTAATGATTCCGGCGTTATTGATTAAAATATCGATTGATCCTACTTCGCTTTCAATTTTCGCTACAGCAGCACTAACTTCTTTTTCTTCTGTTACATTGAATTTGTAACCAACAGCATGAATTCCTTCACTTTTTAATTCTGCAACAGCATTATCAATTTTTTCCTGAGAAGAATTTCCGTTAACCACAATCGTTGCGCCTGCCTGACCTAATCCTTTTGCCATTGCCATTCCCAGTCCGTGAGTACTTCCTGTGATTAAAGCAACTTTTCCTTTTATATCAAATAAGTTTGTCATAATTCTTATCTTAAATCTGTGATTTTACAAACATCCATGTCTCCGTAATCTAAATTCTCACCTGCCATTCCCCAGATAAAAGTATAATTACTTGTTCCTGAACCTGAGTGAATAGACCATGGAGGAGAAATTACTGCCTGATGATTATTCATCCAGATATGTCTTGTTTCCTGAGGCTGTCCCATAAAATGGCATACGGCCTGGTTTTCCGGGATATCTAAATAAAAATACACTTCCATTCTACGATCGTGAACGTGTGCCGGCATGGTATTCCAAACACTTCCAGGTTTTAATTCTGTCATACCCATTTGTAATTGGCAAGTTGTGACAACACTACCAATAATCATTTGGTTTACAGTTCGGTGATTAGCCGTTTCCATTGTTCCCAACTGTAATTTATTAGCTTCAGCTAAACTTACTTTTTTAGTTGGGTAAGTTGTGTGTGCTGGTGCAGAATTTAAATAAAATTTAGCTGGATTACTACTATTGTCGCTTTTAAAAACAACGTCTTTATTTCCAGCACCGATATACAAAGCATCTTTAAAACCTAACTCATAAGATGTTCCTTCCACAACAACAGAACCACTTCCTCCTACATTAATGATTCCCAACTCTCTTCTCTCCAAAAAATAAGGTGCTTTAAGCGGATCAATAGTTTCTAAAACTAAATCTCCTTTTACCGGAACTGCTGAACCGGTTATATATCTGTCATAATGAGAATAAACGAATACTACTTCATCTTCCTGCATCAAATCATCAATCAGGAATTCACTTCTCAACTCCTGAGTATCATATTTTTTTACAGCTTCTGGGCTTGATGCGTATCTTGAACTATATTTTGTCATAATTTTAAATTAATGTAATCGATTGCACAAAATTATATTTTTATATTTAAATATCATAATAGAAATGAAAATTTATTTGTGTAATTACTACACTTATAATTATTTTTCTATCATTAATATGTTTGACCTATTCCAATAAAAATATTGAAATAAGTCAAACTAATCTTAAAGATCCGTAATCGGTGCATATTTAGGAACCAAAGTTTTCATCACAATCCAGCCTGTTAAGTAACATACTGCACAAATTGAAAAAATGATAAAATATCCAGCCTCAATTCCCTGAAAACCCATAAAAGACATATTTGTATCTTTACTATAATCAAACAATAATCCGGAACCTTTGTTAATTAAAGTTGAACCAATTCCACCAGCTAAACCTCCAATACCTGTAATAGTTGCAATTGCTTTTTTAGGAAACATATCACCAACTGTTGTAAAAATATTAGCCGACCAAGACTGGTGAGCTGCCCCGGCAATACCTATGATAATTACCGGCAACCAGTAACTAATATAACCTAATGGTTGTGCTACTAAAGCCAACAATGGGAAAAAAGCAAAAATCAACATCGCTCTCATCCTTCCTTCGTATGGATTCATACCTTTTTTTTCAACAAAATAAGTCGGAAGCCATCCACCTATAATTGACAAAAGTGTAATCATATACAAAACAAATAGCGGTAAGGCAGCCTCAGTAGAGTCCATTCCATAGACAGAACTCAAATAAGCAGGAGTCCAGAACAAAAAGAACCACCAGACACCATCTGTCATAAATTTCCCAAAAGCAAATGCCCAGGTTTGTTTGTATTTAAAACAATCTACAAGGGAAACTTTTGTTTTGGTTTCAGGCACATAACCCACTATTTTACTATCCGCTATTTCATCTTGCTGAATATAAGCTAATTCAGCTGCACTAACTTTTGGATGTTTTTCAGGTTTATCATACATAAAAACCCAGAATCCCATCCAAACAAAACCTAAAGCTCCAATAATAATAAACGCCATTTCCCAACCAAAAGCCTTAGCAATGAAAGGAATTGTTATTGGCGCAGCTAAAGCTCCTACTGTTGCTCCAGCGTTAAAAATACTCGTTGAAAATGCCCTGTCTTTTTTAGGAAAATATTCTGCTGTAGTTTTAATAGCAGCCGGGAAATTTCCTGCCTCTCCAACAGCTAAGACAAAACGGGCAAAAATAAACAGAGTAACACTCACATTAATTACCAATGCTGTATCATTAACTGTATGAATAGCATCTTTAGCACCTTCAAAACCCACAAACCAGTCCCCTGTTATAATACCTGAAGTCGCAATACCACAAAATGCATGCAAACAAGCACCCAAAGACCATATTCCGATAGCCCATAAAAATCCTTTTTTTGTATCCAGCCAATCCACAAATCTTCCTGCAAATAGTAAAGAAACTGCATAAAAAATAGAAAATAAAGCTGTAATATTTCCATAATCATTATTAGTCCAGTGAAATTCAGGAGCAATAAAATCACTCCACGTTAACGAAAGAACTTGTCTGTCTAAATAATTAATGGTTGTTGCAAAAAACAACAATGCACATATACTCCAGCGATAATTTCCAATAGATTGGTTTTTTTGACTCATAGTAATTATGTTTGTTTGGCTTATTTAAAACCGTTTAATTAATTAAAAATGTATTTTTTACAATTACAAACAAACGCAATATTTTTATATTAACCATACGTTTTTAAGATATAATTAATTTTTAAATAAAACGAAAAAATGTAATCGATTGCACAAATATAAGTTTAAATACTTATATTGCAAATAAATTACTTAAAAAATTATTTCATACTATTAATTAAACATATATAGCAAAAAAACATATTAAAAATTAAACATTAAACAATGCATTTGTTAAATCAATTACTTCACACAAACGATTAAAACATTGATATGAAGTCAAATAAATTTTACCAACAATATATATTTTTTATTAAAAATTATAATCTTAAAAATTTGAAAACATCAAAAAAAAATAAGTCAGAGAAAATACTTTTACTATGTTATTTCACATTTGGAATGATGTTGAATTTACATGCTCAAAATGAAATTTTGCCATTGTGGAAATCTATTCCAGATGAAATAATTACTGCTGACTATAAAGAAAAAGAAGTTGTAAAAGAAGGCAAAATTCAACGTACAAGTTTAGTGACAATCCCAACATTGAGTGTTTTTATTCCGAAAGAAATAAAAACTGATCAAACTGCAGTGCTTATTTTTCCGGGTGGAGGGTATGCGCATTTGTCAATGGAAAAAGAAGGAACGAATGTAGCAGAATGGTTAAATAGCTTAGGTATTGTTGCTTTTGTTGTAAAATATCGATTACCCAGCGATCTAATCATGAAAAACAAAACTATCGGACCTTTACAGGATGCCCAGGAGGCCATTCGTTTTGTTCGGTCTAATGCTGCAAAATGGAATATTAATCCAAATCAAATTGGTACGATAGGTTTTTCAGCAGGTGGTCATTTAGCATCGACACTGGCAACACATTTTGATGATAAAGTATATGAATCGAAATTTGACATGAGTGCAAGACCAGACTTTTCAATATTAGTCTACCCAGTAATCTCAATGGATAGCAATATAACGCACAAAGGCTCGCAAACAAATTTGCTGGGAAAAGAGCCTTCCCAAATTCTTATTGATAATTTTTCGAATGACAAAAAAATTACATCACAAACTCCTCCAACATTTTTAGTACATGCTTCTGATGATAGAGCTGTTTTACCTGAAAACAGTATTAATTATTATCTGGCTTTAAAAAAGAATAACTTTTCAGCCGAATTACACATTTACGAAAAAGGCGGTCACGGTTTTGGTTTGGGAGTACAAGATACAAGTCTTTACTGGATCAATGACTGCAAAGAGTGGCTTAAAGCAAATCACTATATCTTTTAAGAACACGTAGCTATCATAAAATTTATCTAAAATTATTTTAAATTAATTTACATATCGGGAAAAGTCGATATATTTGCATTATGGAACAAGTAGAAATTTTTAAGGCATTGTCTAACAAATCCAGATTACAAATGCTGGAATGGCTAAAAGAACCCGAACTCAACTTCCCTGATCAAATCACTGCAGGATTTGAACATGGCGTTTGTGTTGGTCAGATACAAGCCAAGGCAGGCCTTACTCAATCTACCGTTTCAGAATATTTGTCGATTTTACAACGCGCGGGTTTTATAGAATCTACGCGCGTTGGACAGTGGACATACTACAAACGCAACGAAAGTGCCTTTGAAGCACTCAGTAAATTAATTGAAACTAATTTGTAAATTATTATGAGTACAAACAGTCTGTTTTCGCCATTTGACCTGAAAACACTACATCTTAAAAACAGAATTGTGATGGCGCCTATGACGCGATCCTTTTCTCCAAACGGAACTCCAACCGAACAAGTTGCTTCATACTATCAAAAAAGAGCAGAAGGCGAAGTTGGACTTATATTATCTGAAGGAACTGTTATTGACAGACCTTCATCGTCAAACGATGCAAACGTACCGCATTTTTATGGAGATGAGGCTTTAAAAGGATGGAAAAAAGTCATCGATGAAGTTCATACTGCCGGAGGTCAGATGGGACCTCAAATCTGGCATATGGGAATCATGGATAACCACCACTCCGGATGGGTTCCTCCTGTTCCTTTTGAAGGACCTTCCGGATTCAATCGTCCTGATTTCAGAAATGGTATTGCCATGTCTGAAAAAGATATTGAAAATACCATCTTAGCTTTCGGAAAGGCTGCTGCTGATGCAAAAAAACTAGGTTTCGATACTATTGAAATTCACGGTGCGCACGGTTATTTGATTGATCAGTTTTTTAGAGCTGAAACTAATTTACGTACCGATGTTTATGGCGGAAAAACATTGCCGGAACGTAATCGTTTTGCTGTAGAAGTGATAAAAGAAATCAGAAAACAAGTTGGGGAAGATTTTGCTGTAATTATGCGATTCTCTCAATTCAAACCTTCTGACTATAATTATAAACTGGCTAAAAACCCTCAGGAATTAGAAGCCTGGCTTACTCCACTTGTTGATGCCGGAGTAGATATTTTACATTGTTCACAAAGAAGATTCTGGGAACCTGAATTTGAAGATTCTGACCTGAACTTTGCCGGCTGGGCTAAAAAAGTTACAGGAGCACCAACTATTACTGTAGGTTCAATCGGATTATCTAGTGATTTCTTTGGCGCTTTTGCAGGAGAAAGTTCTGAGCCAACTTCTTTGGAAGAATTAAACAGACGCTTTGACAGAGGCGATTTTGATTTGGCTGCCGTTGGAAGGCCACTATTGTCGGATCCGAATTGGGTGGCAAAAATTAAAGCGGGAAAAACGAATCAATTGAAAGGTTTCAGTAAAGAGGCTTTAGCGGAATTGGTTTTAGAATAATAATATTTGTAAATAAGTTAGACGCACTGCTGTGCGTCTAACTTATTTACAAATCACAATTAAAAAAGAGATGGAACCTTAAAATGTTTCATCTCTTTTCTTTTATAAATCGTCGTCTCTATTATATCAAAAAAATCTTTTGGATCAAAATGAATATCATCGTCAGGATCTTTATCGTGTGCATTTACTCCAGGCGGATTAAACAAACCCCAACTGTCTTTAATATAATTCCATTTACCAAATCCTGCCACCCAATCAATAAACAACAATCTAAATTCATCAATTGTACTTCACAGTAAATCAATATAACGCGTATTAGTTATACCTTCTCATAACGCAGGCTTCCCGCCTGAACAGATAATTCTCGTGCCGCTTTGCGAATAATTGCGGCATTTTCCATCCTTAAATCATACAAATCACCTCCTTCTGCTCCGGCAATTTTCACAGGAATTGTAAATGCATTTTATAACATAAAACGGACTGTGGTTTCCTGCAGAAAATCATTATCGGCAGGGACTACATGAATCAATCCTTCCGTTAATTTAAAAATCTGTTCAGCCTTTTGATAAATTGGCATGTTATGTATTTCGTCTAATTCTTCCATTTTATATTGAAAAAAATCTTTTATCAAATATAAAATTACTTTTCAGATAAAGTTATTTTCCTTTTTTGAAATTTATTCTGAAGCCAGTTTCGAACCGGCTCATCGTACAATTTCAAACACAAATAAGCGAGTACAATACTGGCAACTAAAACTCCAATTCCAACCAAATATCCATCTTCCAAAGAAACTTTATTATCTACAACCCACGCCGTAAACCAATAAATAAGTGGATAATGTGTGATATAAATTGGATAGGAAATATCGCCCAGCCATTTACAGATTTTAAGCGAGAACGGATTTTTTATTTCTCCTCCTGCGCCAATAGATACTATCAACGGAAATATTAGAATAATACAAAATGATTCATATAAACCGTTCATCCACAAACTATTTTCGTCTCCAATTCTTGGCATCATCAGCACAACTGCAATCAATAAGCTGCATACCCAGAAAGCGCCTTTTATATGAATTAATTTTCCTAAACGGGAAAGTAAAATTCCGGCAAAGAAAGGATACAATAAACGTGTAAATCCGATATTCATTTGTTCCAGATTCAGCGACCATCCTCCAATAACATCTCCTTTTGGCCCAAAAACAGTATAATTAATCAGCATTCCGGCAAATATCAAAACAAAAACTCCGAGTATTTTATTTGAGAATTTACGGAAAAACAAAGCGTACAAAATATTCGCGATATATTCGAAAAAAAGCGACCATGCAGGTCCGTCAAGCGGATGCATTTCACCCCAGCCTCTAATCTCCATTGATGGCGGAACTGGAAGCAAGGTGAAGCCAACAATCATAGTTAAAATTACCTTCCACACCTCCATTCCGGAAATCATTGGAAACAATTTGTCAGAAGCCTGAAAATAGTAAAATAAGGCCCCAATAATCATTCCCATAATTACCATGGGCTGAAGACGAATCAAACGACGTTTGTAAAATTCCCATTGTGTCATTTTTCCCCAACGATCATCATACGCATAGGCTACAACAAATCCTGATAAAAGAAAAAAGAAATCTACGGCCAGATAACCGTGATTGATAATTTGCTTAAAACGGTTTCCTCCCGCAAAGGTTTCAAAAACATGAAAAGCAACTACTAAAATCGCTGCTACTCCACGTAATCCATCTAAAATTTCATAATGTTTTTTGGGTTTGATATCTGTCATAAAACGGTCAATGGGTTAGTAAATAGTTGTTAATGGTTAATGGTTAATTATTAATTGTAAATATAGCTTTCTTACACTATCATTCATTTTTTTATATTAATAATTGATAATTGTTATTGATGATTCTTTAGCCATTCTAATCTGCGCTGATCCGGTAAATGTGTCACTTTGAAGTTCTCAAATTTGGCTTCAAAACCTTTTCCATCAGGTGAAGCGGCCATCAAACCTACCATAACCGGCGTATTATCCTGCAAAGGTGCATTACGGGTCAGAATATAATTTTTATCATCATATGAAAAGAATATTTCAACTGCATCCAATCTTCTCACCACTTTTATCCAGACAAATGGCGGGGCTTTATCTAAAGTGGTTACGCTCCAGTCGCTTTTATCATGTGTTACAACAGTGCTTATATTGAATTTCCCATCAACAAATTCAACTCCTGTTTTTATGTAGTTTTTTTCGTCAATTCGAATCATCAGCCCCATCTGATCAAAACGTGCAATATAATTTCCGGTTAATTTTACTTTCGCTTCAAATTCCCCTCCGTAAGTTGCATAATAAAATGGCGCATCATCAACGGTAAAACCGTAATGCGCAATACGCCAATAGTCACTATTTGCCGTAACATTCATGATTAAAGCGTTGTTTTTAATTTCCCATTTTTCAGGTTCATTAAACCATTGCATTTTGTTCAGGCTTTGCGCCGAAAGGTTTTGTATTAAAAAGAATGCTGTTGCAAACAAAACTATTCGTTTCATAATTATTTTTTTAGAAGTTAAAAGATCAACATTATGTATCTAACTGGTTTCAAAAGCAAAGCTGCAACTTTTTACAATTACAGCTTTACAACCAACCAATTTAAAAAATTAATGCATTTATTGAAGTGAGAAATTCACTTTAGATTTTATATCCGTTGAAGATGCACCAACTATAGCTTCAAAAGCTCCCGGTTCTGCAATCCATTCGTGTTTTTTATCATCAAAAAAGCTTAAAGCCGTTTTATCAATTGTAAAAGTCACTGTTTTTTCTTCTCCCGCTTTAAGCGAAATTTTCTCAAAACCTTTTAATTCCTTTATCGGACGAGGCAATGAAGATTTTAAATCGCTGATATAAAACTGAACAATTTCTGAACCTTCCCTGCTTCCTGTGTTTTTTACTTTTACAGAAAATGTAATCTGATCATTGACAGAAATCTGTTTTTTATCAGCCGTTACTTTTCCGTATTGGAAAGTAGTATAACTCAATCCATGACCGAAAGAAAATAGTGGTTTTGCTTTTTGTTTGTCTGCCCAACGGTAACCTAGAAAAATGCTTTCGTTATATTTAACCTCATCGCCACCCGGAAATTCCCCTAACGCATGTGCTCCGTTATCAGATAATTTTACCGGAAAAGTAAAAGTTAATTTACCTGACGGATTCACATCACCTACTAAAACATTTGACAAGGCATTTCCGGCTTCTGTACCTAAAAACCAACCCTGTACAATTCCCGGAACTTCTTTAACCCACGGCATTGCCACAGCATTTCCGGAGATGTTTACAAAAACTATATTTTTATTTACCTTAGCTAACTCACTGATTAATTTATCCTGATTGTATGGAAGACCTAAATCTTTACGGTCTGCTCCTTCAGCATCCTGATTATCGCTTTTATTTAATCCTCCAATAAAAAGGACTATATCAGCATCTTTGGCTACTTTTAAAGCTTCTGCAGTTAATTCGGCAGCTGAACGTTTGTCTTCTAAACTCACTTTTGCTACTACTCCGTTATAATTACTGGTTGGATCTCCAACATAACCACGAGCGTAAACAATCTCAGCCTGATTACCGATTCTTTTCTTTAAACCTTCCAGCGGAGTGATTTCATATTTTGCTTTTAAGGAAGAGCTTCCTCCTCCAACTGTCATCATTTTGATAGCATTTTCACCAATAACAGCTATTTTTTTCGTTTTAGAAAGATTGATTGGCAAAATATTGTTGTTGTTTTGTAGCAATACAATTCCTTCTTCTGCAATTTTCAAACCTGCTTTAGCGTGTTCTTCTGTTCCAAATGAACCAAAAGGACGATTTTTATTCATATTCGTAAGGAAAGACAAACGTAAAATACGACGCACTTTTTCGTCTAATTCTTTAGTTCCTACTTCCCCTTTTTTAATCATTTCGGAATAAGGTCTTGCCAGATAATAGTTGTCATACGCATTACTGGTTCCCCATGAAAGTCCATTTGTCCAGGAACCAAATTCCATATCCAAACCGTTATGAATCGCCTGTTTTGTATCATGAACTCCTCCCCAGTCTGAAACAACAACTCCCTTGAACCCCCATTCTCCACGAAGAATGTCATTCAGTAAAAACTCATTATGACAACACTGCTGACCTTTGTATTTATTGTAAGACCCCATAATGGCCCACGCATCACCTTCCTGTACTGCTGCTTTAAATGCTGGCAAATAGATTTCGTACAAGGCACGGTCATCCACAATTACATTTACCGAATTACGATTGGTTTCCTGATTGTTTAATGCAAAATGTTTTACACAGGCTGCAACTCCAATAGACTGAACTCCTTTAATATAAGGAACCACCATTTTGGATGTCAGAAAAGGATCTTCTCCCATATATTCGAAGTTACGGCCGTTCAAGGGGGTTCTGTAAATATTTATACCTGGTCCTAAGAGTACATTTTTATTACGGTAACGTGCTTCTTCCCCCAATGATTTACCATATAATGAGGCTAATTCTTTGTTCCATGTTGCAGATAAAGCCGTCAACGCAGGAAAAGCAATACAGGAATCGTTAGTCCAGCCTGCCTGATCCCATTCGTCCCACTTTACTTCTGTGCGGATTCCGTGTGGCCCATCGGTCATCCAGTTTTCAGGAATTCCTAAACGCGGGACACCCGGTGAACTAAATTTAGACTGCGCATGAATCATGGCAATTTTTTCATCCGTTGTCATTCGCGAAAGCGCATCTTCTACACGCTCATCAATAGGCTTTTTATCATCGAGATAAATTGGAATTTTATTTTGTGCATTACTTCCAAATGAATTCAGTAACAGTAAAACAACTATTACTTTAACGTTTTTAAACATACCTTTTTTATTTATTAATCCTTACTATACTATTTTAGATCCTCCATTTAAAATGTTTTCTAAATAATATGGTAAAGCTATAACGATATCGTCTTCGTAAAAATTCTGAATAAAAAAAAGTAGTAATTTAAAAAAACAAACAACTAAAAATCAAAACCTTAAAACAAAAATAACATTAAAAAAAGTAGTGATTTTAAAATGAAAAATTAGGCTTTTTGAGAAATTAAACCAATTTTCATCACCATTTCCTCGAAATCATTTCGGGAAACAACAGCCTTATTTCTCGCTCTGGTACGATAATTATAAATAGTGCTTAAAGAGTAGCGAAGAAAGGCAGCAATTTTTACGCTATCCGTTATTCCTAGTCTGATTAGGGCAAAAATTCGGAGTTCTGTATTGAGCAGTTCTCCTTGTTTTACTATAATTTGTTCTTCGGAAATAAGCAAAGCATTGAAGTCTTTTACGAAAGTAGGATACAGACTTAAAAAGATACTGTCAAAATTTTTGTATAATTCTTCCAGTTCATTATCAACCAGAGTAGTTGATTTCAATATTTTGTAAATTTCATCAAACTGTTTAGCTGTTGCTTTTTTGTTTAAAATAACACGATAATTTTCAAGCTTATTGATGTAGGCTGAACACAGACTAAAGAAATTTGCAATGTATTCCTCCTTAATATGATTGGATTCTGATAATTGGGCATTACGTTCCTGAAGCTGATGATTTGCCTCTGTGATATCTTTGTTTAATTCGGCTAATTTCTGACTGGTTTCATAAAGTTCTCCACGAATTCTGGACACTTTTTTCATCTGCTTGTAAACGTAAATTACGGCAACAATTAAAAACAACGATAACAAACTAATACACAAAAGGTAAACCTGAAGTTCTGTTTTTCGCTGGGCTTCACGTTCTAAATAAGCTGTATTGATAATAGAATAAAGTTGTGACATCAGAAGTGTTCGAAATTGCACATTGCAATATAATGCATCCTCTATAGCCGATTGTGTGAGTTTGTATGCCATATCAACATCTCCCAACTCATAAAAAACAATAGCCAGTTCCTGTTGTGAAGCATTATCTTTTATGGCTTGCTTAATATCTGAGGCCGCAGAAAGCGCATAATACTTTTTGACTAATTCTATTTGACGTATATTTTGTGAAATATTGCCCAAAAGATATGTGATCATGGGATATTGAGGATTATCATCCTTCATTCCTTTCAATAATCTTAGTAATTCTTTTTGGGCAGCATCAAATTCCCTGTGGTAAATTTTCTTCTGAATTTTATTAATCTTATAATCTAAAGAATTAGGATTTAAAACGCCCAGCAGCGAATCACGATATTTACCAATCTGTTCAAAAAACGCACTACTTCGGCTATTTGCGCTGTAATGTTCATAAAATTCCCGATAGGTAATATAATAATTGGGCAGTAGTGATTTTACTAATTCTTTTTTATTGATTCTTTTTAAAATCGCTTCTGATTCCCTGTAGTTTCCTGTTGATGAATACAGGTTTGCCAGCTGCAGCTCTGCCAGTTGCAACAGGTCTTTTTTATGAAGTTCATCAGCGATTTTGAGATTTTTCTTTACATAAAAAATAGCAGAATCCGAATTGAATTTCTGATACTCTTTATATAATGCCTGATTGTAATTATACTCTTGTTCTTTAGAAAAATCCTGTGATTTTATTTTCTTGAAATTTGAAATCCGTTCTTCTTTTAGACGGACATAATGCTGTTTATTTTTGACAGCATCGTTTAGCTTATCCAGAATAGCATCTGTACTATTTGATGCATAACCGGAAAAGCAAACCAGAAAAGTTATAAGAAACAGACAATAATTTTTCAAGCGATAAAATGAGATTTATAATTATACAGCAATAGGCGCTGCGAGACAACTTTTAGGAATATCAAAAGCATTTACCAAAGAAACCGCATCCGGTCTGATGTCCCAGCAAAGCTGATTGACCATTTTACGAACTGCTTTGGTTTTAACAGCTTCCATGTAACCATCTTCCAGGTACCAGGCTTTATTTTTTTCAATCTGCGAAAGCGCAAATAATTGATTTAATTTTACCAAGATTGCTTTTGTTTTTTCATCTTCCACTTTAGAAACTGCTATTTGAAATTGCTCGAGTACTAATCGTTCCAGATACGCTTCAGCAACATCAATCATTTGGTGCTGTACCACATTAAAAGCATCATAGGCTTCTAAACCTCCATCTACTAATTTTTTAATTCGTTTTGCTGCAGATGCCAAAATTGTTTTTTCCTTGTGGATAAAAGCCTGCAGATGAAATTCTGAATCCAGCAAATGTTCATCATCGGTTCTTCTGGTTGCAATTGGGTTTTTCTCAGCCAAAGCAGTTTTGGCATTTTCAAAAACATAATTAATAATACCTAAAGATCCCATTTCGCCAAATGACTTTCTGAATTCTGCCAGACGGTTTTTAGCAACCAACTGCATCAAAACCGTATTATCACCTTCAAAAGTGGTATAGATTTCCGTATCATTTTTCAGGGCCTCAATTCTGTTTTCAGACAGATATCCTTTTCCGCCACAAGCTTCTCGGCATTCCTGCAAAATATCTCTTGTACTCCAGGTAGAATACGATTTCATTCCGGCAGCCAGGGCTTCAATTTCCTGCATTTCGGCTTCTGTTTTGTTTAGAAAACGATTGGTAAGGTATTGCAATCCAAAATGAACAGCATAGGTTTTCGCTAAATGCGGAATCAATCTGCGCTGATGCATTCTGTAATTTAAAATCGGTACTTCTGAGCCTCCTTCTGGTCCAAATTGTCGTCTCTGATCGCTGTAGCGAATGGCAATCGTAAGTCCGGATTTGGCTGCTGCTAATGCCGATCTCGGGATTCCGATTCTACCTCCGACCAAAGTGCCTAACATCGTAAAAAATCGTCTGTTATCACTCGGAATCGGGCTTTCGAACTCTCCTTTGTCGTTCACAGATGCAAAACGATCCAGCATATTTTCTTTCGGAATCACGACATTATCAAAACGAATGGTTCCATTATCCACACCATTCAGTCCCATTTTATGACCGCAATCGCCTATTGTAATTCCGTTTATAACATTTCCGTTTGTATCACGCAGGGGCACTACAAAAGCATTTACACCATAATCGTGTTCATCAATAATCAGTTTGGCAAAAACCGTCGCCATTTGTCCATGCACGGCAGCATTTCCAATATATTCTTTCTGCGCTTTTTCGTGAGGGGTATGAATCGTAAAAGTCTGATCGTTATGATTGTAAGTTGCTGTTGTTTCAAGTCCTTTTACATTTGAACCATGATGCGTTTCAGTCATAGCAAAACAGCCGGGGATTTTTAATTCGCCTATTTCTTTAAGATATTTAGCATAATGTTTTTCCGTTCCCAACGACTGAATGCTCATTCCCCAAAGTCCAAATTGTACACCAAACTTAATCACCAGACTCAAATCATGATAACTCAGTGTTTCCATAATCGCAAAATAATCCGCTATGTTTTCACCTCCTCCATGTCGTTTTGGATATGCCATATTACCGAGATTTTCATCGGCTAAAATTTTACACCAATTGTAAACCGTCTGGCGATAAATATTAATATCAGTAGAAGTTTCATAAGCAAATTCTGATCTTGAAATCACTTCTTTTACTTTTTTAATAATACTAGCCTGATCACCATCCAGGATTTCAGTCAGCTTTTGGATTTCAAAATTATCATTGGTTTTAGTAGTCGCAGTCAAAGAGTCTCCCTGGGTTTTGAAGTTCTGGATTAATTCTTCACCCAAAACACCCAGGTCATTTTCTAATTTTGTAAAATTCTGTTCCAATACTGAAATATTCAAATCCTTTTCAGAAAGAGCTACAGCGATATCAAAAATCGATTTTATGGCCGACTTATCTTTAATACTTTTCTCTATATCCGATTTCCATTTTTTGAGTTCATTTCGCGAAGGCGGATTCGAAATATCCACTTTCGAAAGCAGAAACTGCTGCTCTTCCGGAGAAAGAATCGTTAGAGAAGTAATAAATTCCTGTAAAGTCGAAAACTCTTTTTGCGTTAAAAGATCGTCTGACCAAACAAGGTATAAAAGTGGTATAAAAGCCTTAATTTTCGAATTCTCCATAGTGAACTAAGTATTAATTTATGTGTTGTTAAATTAATACAATTAATTGAAGTTTTCTATAAATCAGGCGCAATTAGGATTTTTTTCACATTTCAAAAATCAAAAATAAAATTCCATTATTGTAAATTCCTGACCTGCTTTGCTAAACGTTTGAAATGTATCTTTCATTCCCAATTTCTCATAAAAGGATTTTTTATTAGATCTTGCATTGCACCAAATTCTTTTTAAATTCTTTTTTCTGGCCAATTCGAAAATATGTTTTAAAAGTTCGGATGCGATTCCCTGGCCTTGATATTCGAGTAAAGTGGCCAATTTTCTAAACTGCATTTCATCATCTGAAATAAAACACGATACAATTGAAACCAGTTTTTCATCTATAAAAACGCCAAAATGTAAGCCGGATTTATCTTCTTCCAACTGAACAAATTCCAAAGGCTGATCTGGCCACATTACTTCATGCCTGATTTGCCAGGTATCAGAAGGTTTGATCGATTTTATTATCATCATATAAAAAAATAAAAACCGTCTTAATCCATAAGGAAAAAGACGGTTCTAAAATAATCTATTTTTTTATTTTATTTAGCCAATGGGCTGTATTGTTCCAGAGTAACATATTCTTCTACTTTCTTTTCAGACAAACCACGTGTCAGCCATCCTTTTTTATGTGCCGTGATAATGGCATACGGAGTAATCCAAAACAGGCTGAAGCTGTAAAAAACACTATATGAATACGCCCACATTGCTTCTGAAAAACTATATTTTTTAGCATAAAAGAAAGCTGAAAAACTTGATATAACGAATATGCTTACGAGCGTTGAGCTAAAAAACAATAGTGGATGAATTGCTATAAAAAAGAACATGAAGAATAAAAAGGGTAAAGACATTATAATTTTTGCCGTTTGGTCTAAGTATAAAAGTCTTGTTCCTAATTTAGATCCGGTCCTAAAATTTTTGAAAACGTATTTTGCCATCATCAGGTTTTCCCTAACATTGCTTCTTCCCCAACGGATAAACATTTTATACAATCCTGTGTATCCTTCCGGAACATTCGTAAGTACAACTGAATTTCTTTGAAACAAAACCTGATGCCCCTGTTTCAAAATCATATTGGTCATCGCGCGGTCCTCGCCAATGTCTGAAGGTTCTCCCATAAAAGTCTGGTTGATCCATTCTTCAAGACAGGCAAATACCGAAGTTTTTCTATACGCTGCCAAAGCTCCCGGAGTACAGAATACTGACCCTAATACACTTTCTACAGATCGTACAAACTCAAAGCTCATTACAAAACTCACATTCAACATTTTAGGAAGCATTGCTATTTTATTGTTCAAAACATGAACATTTCCGGCAACAGCTCCGCATTTTTCATTGTGAACAAAAGGACTCACTAAGTTTCGCAATGTATCTTTTTTTACAATTGAATCGCTGTCAACAGTCACAAAAATATCTCCTGTTCCTAATTTAAATCCTCTGTAAAGTGCGTGACGTTTTCCTTTGTTTTGTGGCTGCTGATAAATAGACAGGCGATCACCAAGCTGTATCTTGGCTTGCTGAATCCAATTCCAGGTATCATCTTTACTGCCATCGTCAATTGCGAGTATCTGCATTTTCTGCTCAGGATAATCACTATCTGCTAAGCTTAACAAGGTATTCCAAACCAGTTTCCCTTCATTATAAGCCGGAACAATTATGGTAACTGTAGGCAATAATTCATCTGAAACGGATTCTATGGGTTTGTATTTAAAATAAAGAAAGGACTTGTATAGAAAAACACCTGCTTTAAAAAGAAACAAAGCTGTAGTCAGAATTAAAAATGGATAACCCCAGGTAGAATTTATTCTGTCAATATGAAACTGATCAAAGTCGGATTGGAATTTATAAACCAGAAAACCTCCGGTCATCATTAGTAAAAAAGTGCCTATAAGTATTGCAATACCGGTTGCACTTGTTGTTTGATTATTATTTATCGAATATTGTTTGCTATGTGTTACATTAAGACCTGAGTCATAAAGTTGTTCTGAAGTAATGGTTTCGCTTTTCATTGTGGATTGTATTTTTTATCTAAATGGCATTTATGTTTTTACCTGATTAATTATCTACAAATGAATAAGCAAGGCATGTGCCATTTGAATTCATCACTGATATTAAGCGATTTAAAAAAATACACACTTTTTATCTGTGTATTTATTACACACTTTTACGAAACAATACACACTTTTTTAATCTAATGGATGGAATAATGAAGAGCCATTTCAAAATATATTAAAAAGAAAAAACCGCCTTATTCAAATGAAAAAGACGGTTTTGAAAATTAATATATAACCTTAAAAATTATAAAATATAATCTGTATTGATGAAATTAGATTCTTTACTGTTTAATAATTCCTGAAGGATTTCATTATTATAAGCAATGTCTTTTGAAGCCACAAAAGTACGAATTGAGAACGAACGCAATGCATCCGGAATACTCAAAGTTCCTACTGCAGAATCTTTACGTCCGGTGAACGGGAATGCATCCGGACCTCTCTGGCAAGAACTGTTCAGGTTTACCCTGCACACTAAGTTAACCAAAGCATCGATAAGTGGTGCTAAAGTTTTAATATCTTTCCCAAACAAACTTACCTGTTGTCCGTAGTTTGATTCGGCCATATCGTCAAGAGGCTCGTTGATATCTTTGAAAGAAATAATTGGCACTACTGGTCCAAATTGCTCTTCGTGATATACTCTCATTTCTTTATTTACAGGATACAGAACAGCAGGGAAAATGTAGTTTTCAGAATGTTTTCCTCCTTTTTCATTTAAGATTTTAGCACCTTTGCTTTTAGCATCATCAATTAATCCCTGAATATAAGCCGGTTTGTCTTCTTCCGGAAGCGGAGTTAAAGAAGCGCCTTTTTCCCATGGATTTCCAAATACTAAAGCATCTACTTTTTCAGAAAAACGTCTGTTGAATTCTTCAGCAATTGATTCATGTACATATAATATTTTTAAAGCTGTACAACGCTGACCATTAAAAGACAATGAACCTGTAATACATTCCTGAATTGCCAAATCTAAGTCGGCATCAGGTAAAATAATCGCAGGGTTTTTAGCTTCCAGACCTAAAATCAAACGTAGTCTGTTTTTGTTTGGATGCTGATCCTGTAAAGCAATCGCAGACTTACTGTTTCCAATCAATGCCAAAACATCAATTTTTCCAGACTTCATAATTGGAGAAGCAACTTCACGGCCTCTTCCGTATACGATATTGATAACGCCTTTTGGAAAACTGCTTCTAAAAGCTTCCAATAATGGCGAAATACATAAAACTCCATATTTTGCCGGTTTAAAAATCACGGCATTCCCCATAATCAGGGCAGGAATCAATAATGAGAACGTTTCGTTAAGAGGGTAGTTATATGGACCAAGGCACAAAACCACTCCAAGAGGTCCACGGCGGATCATTGCGTTTACTCCCTGAACTTTTGAGAATTTAGAACTGCGTCCGTTTAATTCTTTGTAGCTGTCAATAGTGTCCTGAATATATTCTACTGTTCTGTCAAATTCTTTTTGCGAATCGCCAAGGTTTTTTCCGATTTCCCACATCAAAAGTTTTACCACATCTTCGCGTGTTTCTTTCATTTGCCTAACGAAATTCTCCATGCATTTGATACGGTCAATCACTTTCATCGTTGGCCATAAACCTTGTCCTTTATCATAAGCAGCAGTCGCAGCTTCAACTACCTCAGCAGCTTCTTTTTCTGCCATGAACGGAATAGAACCCAATAATGTCGGCGCATATTTTTCTGTACAAGAAATAGTCGAAAAAACAGGTGTTGTCTGACCTGTCCATTTTTTCAATTCTCCATTAACAAGATAAGTATCCTGATTCAGAAGGTCTTTAATCTGATATTCTTCGGGTATAAAACTCATAATCTGGTAATTTTAGTTTGGTTATTTATTTATTTTTAAATGAAAAAAGAGGCTTTGCCGCCTCTTTCACTTTTATGGATTTACGGTATCACCTTCCCAATCCAGGATCCCGCCAAGCAGATTATAGGCATTCTCAAAACCTAATTCATTCATAATCTGGCATGCTTTTGCGCTTCTTGCTCCTGAACGGCAATACACGTAATAATTTTTATTTTTATCTAATTCTTCTATTTCATAAATAAAAGCCTGGCCTTTATTGATGTCAATGTTTACAGCGTTTTCAATATAGCCGTCATTAAACTCGTCTTCAGTTCTTACATCCAGTATAACTGCATTTTCATCAGACTTTAATTGTTCAACCCAATCTTCTTGTGATAAATTCATAGCATTGTGTTTTTTGTAAAATTAAAAGTTTTTACTACATAAAATACGTTCCAAATACTTTTTCGATTATTATTCAGAGAAAACGTTTTAGAGAACATAAAATTGTCAGCATTTTACAAATTTACTCACTATTTTCAAAAAAACATACTTTAATATCACCAGAAAATAGGATATTTTCATTTTAAGTATTCCTATCTTAAAAATAGTTTTCTGACATTTTATACCATTTCAATCTCTTATCTTTACAAAAAATTATTTTTTATTAACCTTTTGAGAAAATTAAGAGAAAAAACTAATAGCTGTAATTGATGGCGAGTTTCAACAATATAAATCATCTGATTTAGCAAAATTATTACTCCAATGAAAAATTCATTAAAAACTTTATTTCCTAATTTCTCCAATGAACTTATTGCGACAATTGAAGAAAGCGGAAGCCTGCAGGATTTTAAAGCCGGCACTATCCTGATGAGAACCGGACAATATATCAAAAACACGGTTTTAATTACCAAAGGAAAAATCAAAATTTATCGCGAAGGCGACGATGGAGGTGAGTTTTTAATGTATTATTTACAGCCCGGACAAGCCTGTGCTATTTCGATGATATGTACCGCAAAAAGCGAAAAAAGCCAGATTATGGCTAAAGTTGTCGAAGACGTTTCAGCCATGATGATTCCGCTTCAAATGATGGACAAATGGATGATGGAACACAGATCCTGGTACGAGTTTGTTATCGAAACCTACCGAAGCCGCTTTGAAGAAGTACTTGAAGTAGTCGATAACATCGCTTTCCGCTCTATGGATGAACGCCTTGAATTCTATTTAAAACGCCACTCCGATGCTTGTGGCTGCTCTGAAGTCAAATTATCACATCAGGAAATTGCATCCGAATTAAACACCTCCAGGGAAGTGGTTTCGAGATTACTCAAAAAAATGGAACAATGCGGCCTTGTCAAACTAAACCGCAATCAGATCGAATTATTGAAGACTAATTTGCACTAATTATATTCTTTTACATTCAGCGTTTAAGTGCTGTATCAAAAAATTACCTTCTGTGATAAATGTTACTGTATAATCCTAATTTCCGAAGCAACTTTGCATAAAAACAAATGCAATGGAATACGCTGGTTATTTTGCTTCAGTTATTATCGGGATCTCTCTTGGCTTAATCGGTGGAGGAGGTTCTATACTTACAGTACCAATTTTAGTATACTTATTTAAGGTAAATCCGGAACAAGCTACTTCATACTCCTTATTTATTGTCGGGATAACCGCCATGTCCGGAAGTTACAGCCATTACAAAATGGGCAACCTGAAACTCAAATCGGCTTTGTATTTTGCGATTCCTTCTGTGATATCCATCCTAATTATCCGCGAAGTTATTTTCCCTCAGATTGCAGCTACTTTATTCTCCGTCGCTTCCTATTCGGTTTCAAAAGATTTCCTGATTATGGTTGTCTTCGCTATTTTGATGATCACTGCGGCGATTTCCATGATTCGGAAAAACGAGCCCGAAATAAAAGTAACCAAAACTAATTACATCCAATTAAGCGTAATAGGTTTTGTAGTTGGAATAGTAACTGGATTTCTGGGTGCCGGAGGCGGATTCTTAATCATCCCGGCCTTGCTGTTTTTCGCTAAATTACCAATGAAACAAGCCGTAGGAACTTCATTATTAATCATCACAATCAATTCTGTAATAGGTTTTGTAGGAGACTTATACATCGGAACACCAATTAATTATCCTTTTCTATTGGGTATTTCGATAATGGCACTTTTGGGAATGCTGATAGGAAGCCAGCTTTCTAAAAAAATAGATGGTACAAAGTTAAAACCTCTTTTTGGCTGGTTTGTACTTGTTATGGGAATCTATATTATCACTAAGGAAGTTTTGTTTTAAGGTTTTCAGGCTATTTTTAAATAGTTTCACTTGTAGAATAGCCTTTGTTAGGTTTCGAATCGTGACAAAGACGAAACTAAAAGGCAGCAAAATTTGAGTCTTTACTAATTAAAAATCCAGAAAACAATATTTCATTTGGCATCAAGTTTGCGTGTAATCGAGTAAAATATTTCCAAATGAAAAAAAATACTTTAACCATTATTCTCTTTTGTACTGTTTTTTTCTCTTACAGCCAGAATATTTTTTACAGGACTGATGCCTCCAACCGTACGAAACTCGAGGTTGAACCCAATCACGAAGATTTAAATTATAAAACCGATTTTTTTGGTAATACAGTTATTGAAGACTTTCAGGGTCAGGTAATCGTTATTTTAAAGAAAGATATTTTCGGGAATCCCCTTGTTACAGACAAAGATGGAAAAACAATCGCCAAACAAAAAAAGATATTTTTGACGATATAATAATTGAGAATGGAAACAATCAAATAATTGCGAAGCAAAAAACAGACATTTTTAATCTCATTACCATTATTGACAAGGAAGGTTGGATTATGGCAAAACAAAAAAAGGACATTCACGGAAACATCTTCATAGTTGACCATTATGATCAGGTTGTATCCACACAAAAAGAAGACATTTTCGGACCAATCCTGATAGAAAGAGGATACCAAAGAACCATCATTATTGAAGACTGGGGCTATTATGGAAAAATGAAAGTTTTTATAGCCAGATAAACCCTAACTTAGTTTATTTACCGGTTATAAAAAAGCTTTTAGCCCAAATAAAATTTGGGCTAAAAAACAGGACGCATTTTGCCTGGAGTTATATCAAATTTCCCCAAATTTTTGTTTATAACGACCAGGCTCAATTCATGTCCTGCTTAAAGCTTTTCTATGATCTGATTTTTTTTCGAAAGTTCACTCGCATTGTTATTTGCGTTAATATTTATTTAGGACATTCTAAAACTTATTATTATCAGAAAACTACAACACGTATTTCATTATTTTTTTCTGATAGTGATAAAATAACCATACATCAAAGCTGCTATTATGATAACTACATTATAGTGAGAAATTCCAAATACATACATTTTCTTTATTCTTTATTTAAGCAGTACTTTTTATATTTCTTTCAAACTGAAAATCCAGATATTGATCTATCTGCCTGCCTATCAGAAAACGGTCATTTGCTTCAATTTTAATTCTTGTCTCTTTTTGATAAATATCTTTTACAAAAACAAAATATATAAATTCTGAAGAATCAAATCTTGCGATTATAATAAAAGCGTAACATAAAATTGTGGGAATGATATAGTATAAATCCATCATATCAGTAAAAATCATACAATAATATGCTACGGCGGTTACTGCAATAAAAGCACTGTTTTCAAGAAAATATTTTTTCTTTTTTCTTAGCAGTCCAAGTTCTTTAATTTCATCAAAATTATACTGCCAGTTTTTAGATTTATAGTTAAATTTAATTGTGTCGCTAAAAATTGTTATGAACATAAATGATAAAAAATAAGAGTTTACATAAACATCTTTTAAGATCTCCCGGAAAATCTTAGATGTGCAATATTAAGTATTAACTTCTTTTTTATCTTAAAATAAAAATTATAGAATATAACCAATAGTTGTAATTAAAAACTTAAAAAACAGTAACCTAATTACCATTAATTTTTATTTTTTATTTACTTAAAAACCAATATTTTGCTGGGGGATTTCTGGAACCGGGCTGTGCTATAACGACTTAAAACTTATTTTTCTAATTAAAAAATACTGTTTTTAAAAAAGTCCAGCTATTAAAATGAAAGTTTAAGTTTGTAAATTTAAGTTTTATCTGCAAAATCGTTTGATTAACTTTAATAGAACAAGTTGAAACAAAACGAATGTAAGAATAGAAAGATGTCTGTTGTGAATGATAAACTGAAAGATAAAACAAAACCAATTCATATAAGACACAAAACAATATAACAACAAAGACAATGACAGAAGATAATTCCGAATATAACAACTTCAGAATACCAATACCGCCCCGTTTTGAAGAAGTATTTACTCATTTTTATTTTGCAGAAAATAAGACCGGAAAACTTATTTCCAAAACTTTATTGCCTTCTTATCAAACGATATTAATTTTTAATTTCGGAGCAAAACCCTATTTAATTACGAAACAAAATACAAAGATTGAAGTTGACAAATACCTCATAATTGGTCCAATAAAACAGGCTTTTGATTATGTTTTACCTCATCGCACCGAAATGTTAACCGTCAATTTTAAAGATGACGCTTTTTCACGTTTTTTTGGCAATGCTATTATTTCAGAGCATTTGCCCATTAGTCCCGACGATTTAGTAAACGACGATTGTTTTGGGATTTTGTGGTATAAACTTAGTAAAATACAAAATATTGAGGCAAGAGTTAATTGCATCCTTGAATTTAGCGAACCTTATCTTGTAACGAGAAATAAAATTGCCGAACAACTGTCAAATTTCAGGGATCAATCCTTAAATTCTATAAAGTATGTTGCAAGTCAAAACAACCAGACCGAACGTAATATGCAGCTTCAGCATAAAAAACACTTTGGTTATTCTTCCAAAGAATACAACCGCTACGAAAGATTTTTGAAAGCCATCGAACTCATACAAAATATGGCGTCTTTATCTTCAAAAATTGATTGGCTCGAAATTGTAACCGAATGTGGTTATTACGACCAAAGCCAGCTCATAAAAGACTTTAAACATTACATTAATCTTACACCTTCACGATACCAAAAATTCCAGCAGGATATCTGCAATCCAATATCCTGATTTCGTTTTCTTACAATTTTAAGTCATAAAGGCATTCTACATTTGTTTCATCAAATTACAAAAACTACAAAACGATGAAACATCTTATTATTTATGCCCATCCCAATCCAAACAGCTTAAACAGCTATTTAAAAAACACTACTGCAGCACATCTTGAGAAAAACAATCACGAAGTCGTAATTCGGGATTTGTATGCCCTGAATTTCAATCCTGTCCTTTCATTGGACGACATGGTAGGACAACGAAACGGATTAGTATCTGACGATGTAAAACGAGAGCAGGATTTCATTACATGGGCAGACTGTATCACATTTATTCACCCCATTTGGTGGACAGGATTACCAGCTATTATGAAAGGGTATATCGACCGCGTTTTCAGTTATGGATTTGCGTATCGTTACGATCAGGGAATCCAGAAAGGATTACTTGCCGGCAAAAAAGCAGTCATTATCAATACCCACGGAAAATCGAAAGCAGAGTATGAAGCAATCGGAATGGATAAGGCCTTGCTGCTGACATCAGACAAAGGCATTTATATTTACTCAGGGCTTGAGGTTACAGAACATCTCTTTTTTGAACAAGCAGACAGGTCTGTTTCAGAACATCTGGAAAACTGGGCAAACCAAATCAAAAACGCTTATTAATACCTATTTATAAACTTTAAAAAACAACTATTATGGAAATTTTAATTCAAATAGAAGAGCTCATTATGTTTCTCGGATGCATCTATTTATTTTCACGATTAAACATAAAATGGTGGTGGTTCCCTGTTCTTTTGCTTCTGCCTGATTTGGCCATTTTTGATTTTAGTTTCACTTGTAGAGTAGTCTTTGTTAAAATTCTGAATTTTGGCAAAGATGAAACTAAAATAAATCATCATTCTTAAGTCATTTTTTTCGCTTTTAAAAAAATGAATTAATCAAAAAAATGAATTTTGAGTCAAAAAAACAGTACGAATTTTAATTAAAGTCATTTCAGAGTTCCCCATACTTTTCTTTATAACGTCCAAGTTCAATTTCTGTCCTGTTTAAAAGCTTTTCTAATAATCTGATTTTGTCTTCATAAAGTTCTTTTATCGTAGAAGTATTCTCTGTATTAATTAAGATACTTCCATTATTGTTTCCTGTGATTCTATTAAAACTATTAAAATACCGGTCGTAATCAAAACTGATAATATCTTCAACGCTTACATCAAGAATTTTCCCTATTTCAACCAGTTTTTCATAACTCAAAGAAGTTTTTCCTTTTTCTATTTTACTATAGCCTGCCTGAGTTACGCCTAATTTTTCTGCCATATATTCCTGAGTGTAATTTTTTAGCTCTCTAATGTTTTTGATTTTGTCTTTAATTGTTGTGGGCATATTTTTTTAATTTGGGATAAGAGGTATAGCTAAAACAGCCCGCCATTATTTTTTTAACAGCATAACTAAACCTCATTTAGGGTATTCTAAAACTGCATTATTTAAGGAATGATAAATGTAGTTTTTCATTATTTTTTTTTGATAGTAATAAAATAACCATACATCAAAGCTGCCACTATGAAAGTGAAATCATAATAGGATATTTCAAATAAATACATGTTTGATTCTTTACTTTAAGCAGTCTTTTTTATATTTCTTTCAAACTGAAGATCCAAATAGCGATCTATCTGTTTACCTATAAGAAGTCGGTCTTTTGATGCAATTTTAATTCTTATTTCTTTTCTGTAAATATCTTTTACAAATACGAAATACACAAATTCTGAAGGGTTATCAAATCTTAAGATGATGATAAAAGTATAACATAAAAGTGTTGGAATAATATAGTATAAATCGATCAGTTCTGAAAAAATCATACAATAATAAGCTACAGCGGTTACGGCAATAAAAATACCGTTTTCAAGAAAATATTTTTTCTTTTTTTTGAGCAGTCCGAGTTCTTGAATTTCGTCAAAATGATACTGCCAGTTTTTAGATTTGTAGTGAAATTTAATTTTGTCTGTAAAAATAGTAATGAACATAATAATAAGAAAATAAAGGTTTGCGTAAAAATCTTCTTTCAGGATTCTTCCGGAAAATTTCTTAGATACGCAATATTAAGCATTAACTTCTTTTTTTTCTTACAACTTAAATTATAGAATATAACCAATAGTTGTAATTAAATCCTTAGAAAAACTGCTAAAACAGGTTCCCATTTAATTTACTTTATATATTGTTTATATATCTATTTTTTTTGGCGTTACGCCTTGATTCGGTAATACGCTTTTATCTTTTCCCAGCTGGCAACAGGAAAAACGATACCGCTACTATTCCTAACACGATTCAGAATGGTTAAATCATTTTACAATTGTTAAATAATACTAGCGAAACTTCTTTTTAAACCATCTTTTAAATTGTCTCATGTTTTACCTGGAGATTCAAAAAACGTACAAAAAAGGCTTTAGGTAAACTCAATCTCTTTTGGCTAAAGCCTTTTCCTTATCCAAATAAAAAACCTCCAGTTAAAACTGGAGGAAATACATATTTTACACTTTTGTAATCCTTCTAAAAGTTTAAAGCTTTGACAAAGGTTGTGATTCATTACATTTAATTCGTGCAATTCGTGGCTAAAAACATAATCAATGCTCCCCATACCCAACATCATCCATTTTCCCGCTAAACACACGATACTGAATAATGAAATAAACAATCACCAGAAACAAAGCAATAAAAAACCAACTCAAACCGGCATTCAAACCGTATTCTCCGGCGGCTGTATTGTAAATCGTCAATGACGGGTTCACTTTATTCGTTGAAGGCAGAACATTCGGAAAAATCGAAACCGCTGTTGAGGCAAATCCGCCTACTAAAAACAAAGTCGAAAACAGAAAACCGTAACCGTCTTTTTTAAAAGTCCGTACTTTAAATAATCCTAAAATCCCAACAAAAGTCAGAATCGGAAAAAACCATAAAATTGGGTTTTCTACAAAATTATGAAACGGTTTAGGCTCAATAAAATGCCAGACCTGCAGTGAAATAAAAACCAAAACCAGCAAAACAATATTCAGTTTAAAAACTACATTTTTAAGCTTCGGATTTAAAGAAGAATTTGTTTTGTAAATAATCCAGTTTGCACCGTGAATGGTAAGCGCTACAACACTCACAATTCCCAAAAACAAAGTGAACCAGTCGATAATTCCCAATTCATTTGCCTGCGGGCTAAAAGTCGGATTCCATAAGGGCAGAAAGAAATAATGTGCTTCCTGGGTAGAAACACCATTTTGAACCATTCCGAGGTTTACACCCCGAACGATATTTCCCAGTGCCATTCCGAAGAAAAGTGCCAAAAGCAAACTCGCTATTCCGAAAGCTTTGTCCCAAATCGCCTCCCACATATGATTGTGCACCTGTCCGCGCATTTCCAATCCGATTGCGCGGAAAATCAAAAGCCATAAAATCATAATCAAAGGCAGGTAAAATCCGCTGAAAGACGATGCATACAAAGTCGGGAAAGCAAAGAACAAAACGCCTCCGGCGGCAATTAGCCAGACTTCATTGGCATCCCAAAAAGGACCAATGGAGTTTGTAATAACTTTTTTATCCCTTTCTGTTTTCGCAAAAAACAAATGAATAATTCCTGCACCAAAATCATAACCGTCCAATACCAGATAAACAGCCAGGATGCCCATTAAAACTACGTACCAAAAAAATTCCATACTTATATTTTTTCTGTTGAAAGTTCCACATGATGCGGCCCTTTATTGATAATTTTTCCAACCAAAAGCAAAAACAGCATTCCGAGTAAAAGGTATAAACCAATAAAACCCAGTAATGTAAATAAGGTATTTCCGGAGGAGACCGTTGGCGAAGCACCCGATGCTGTTCGCAATAAATTATAAACCAGCCACGGCTGTCTTCCTAATTCGGCCGTGTACCAGCCTGTGGTGTTAGCAATATACGGAAACGGCATCATAAACATCAGCGACCATAAAATCCATTTCGTTTCAAACAATTTCCCTCTGATTAACTGGAAGAGTGAAAGGACCATCAAGCCGATAAATACCGTTCCCAATCCTACCATAATATGATACGCATAATACAATCCTGAAATATTGGTTGGATGCAGGTCTTCTTCAAACTGGTCTAAACCTTTAATTTCCTGATTCCAGTTTCCATACGTCAGGAAGCTCAAAATATTTGGAACGGCGATTTTATTATCGAGCTTTTTGTCTTTTACATCGGGCTGTCCTATCAAGACAATTTCAGAACCTTTCTTTTCGGTATGAAAAATTCCTTCCATAGCGGCAAAAGTCACTGGCTGGTGTTTCACTACGTTTTTAGCAAGTAAATCTCCTGTTGGAACGGCAACGATGATACTCGAAATCAATCCGAAAATGACACCGGTTTTTAAAAATAATTTCCCGAAAGAAACATTTTTTCTGCTTAAAATATAAAAAGCACCAATTCCGGCAACCACAAACGAACTCGTTACCAAAGAAGCCGCCTGATTGTGCAGGTAAGAAGGCCACAACCATGGATTTAAAAACAACGCTTTAAAATTCGTTAGTACAAATTTTCCGTTTTCCAAAATTTCATAGCCTACCGGATTCTGCATCCACGAATGTGTAGCTATGATTAAGTAGCCGCTAGCCCAGGAGCCAATCATAATCAACAATCCGGTTACAAAATGCCATTTATGTCCGAGAAGTTTTTCTCCAAATAAAAAGATACCGAGAAAAGAAGATTCGAGAAAGAAAGAGAACATGCCTTCCATAGCAAGAGTTTGTCCAATAATTCCACCCGTTAATTCGGAGAATTTGGCCCAATTGGTTCCAAACTGAAATTCCATCGGGATTCCGGTTACAACTCCCATTGCAAAATTCAGGGCGAAGATTTTCATCCAGAAATGCGTGGCATGATTGTATTGTTCGTTATTGGTTTTGAGATATTTCCACTTAAAGTAAACAATAATGAGCGAAAGACCCATTGTAAGCTGTGGAAAAAGATAATGAAAAGTAATGGTGAAGGCAAATTGCATTCGGTCATAAAAGAGCATTTCTTCCATAAGGTAATTTGTTTATGAAGTTCCACAAATTTACCCATTAAAACCCGAATTGCTGTCCTGCAAAACCAGTTTATTTGTAAATTTTTAAGCCATATAAGTAAATATAAGTTTACGCAAAATCTAAAATGAACTTAGATCAATTATATGTTGAAATTATTTAAAGTTTTTTCTGCAAAATCAGATTTCTGTAACATTAGTCACTTACATTCGTCCAAAACAAACCTACCTTTGTCATCCAATTATTTATTAAGAGAATCATGAAAATAGAACAAATTTACACCGGATGTCTCGCACAAGGTGCATACTATATTACTTCAAACGGAGAAGCTGCCATTGTTGATCCGCTTCGTGAAATTCAGCCTTATCTGGATCGTCTGGAACGAGACGGCGTTAAACTGAAATACATTCTTGAAACACATTTCCATGCTGATTTCGTTTCCGGACATGTCGATTTAAGCCGGGAAACCCAGGCTCCAATCGTATACGGACCTAATGCTAAACCCGAATTCGAATGTATTGTTGCAACAGACGGACAGGGATTTAAAATAGGAAACATTACCATCAAAGCGCTACATACCCCAGGACATACTATGGAGAGCACCACTTATTTACTAATAGATGAAAACGGAAAAGATCATGCAGTTTTCTCCGGTGATACTTTATTTATTGGCGATGTAGGCCGTCCGGACTTGGCTCAAAAAGCCGCCGGAATGACTCAGGATCAATTGGCCGGCATTTTATTTCATTCGCTAAGAGATAAAATTATGACTCTGGCTGATGATGTTATTGTTTACCCTGCGCACGGTGCCGGAAGTGCCTGCGGAAAAAATATGAGCAAGGAAACTGTCTCTACTATCGGAAATCAAAAAGCAACCAATTATGCTTTGCGAGCAAATATGACCGAAGCCGAATTTATTAAAGAAGTTACAGACGGATTATTGCCTCCTCCTGCCTATTTCAGCATGAATGTGGCGATGAACAAAAAAGGATACGAAAGCTTCGAAACAGTTTTGCATAACGGAATGAAAGCAATTAACGTAAAAGATTTTGAAGCTGTCGCAGAAGAAACCGGAGCATTAATTTTAGATACCAGAAGTGCAGCAGATTTCAGCAAAGGATTCATTCCACAATCTATCAACATCGGAATCAACGGCGATTTTGCTCCCTGGGTTGGCACTTTGATTGCGAATGTAAAGCAGCCGATTATTCTGGTCACCGAAGCTGGTATGGAAGAAGAAACTGTAACCCGTTTAAGCCGTGTAGGTTTTGATACCATTATAGGACATTTGGAAGGTAGTTTTGAAGCCTGGCAAAAAGCAGGTTTTGAAACAGATGCTGTAAACCGAATTTCAGCAGAACAATTTGCAAACGAAGCTGACATCAAAAAAGACAAAATAATTGATGTTCGAAAAGAAACCGAATACGAAGCTGAACATGTCGAAGATTCATACAGCAAACCTCTGGCTTATATTAATGACTGGGTAAAAGATATTGACCCTAAGGAACATTTTTACCTGCATTGTGCGGGAGGCTACAGAAGTATGATTGCCGCTTCGATTTTACAGGCACGGGGTTTCAGAAATTTTACTGAAATTGAAGGCGGTTTTGGAGCAATTGCAAAAACCAATATCCCAAAATCAGACTTTGTTTGTCAAAGCAAGACTCTAAAAGCATAAACATTGAACATAAATTTCCACCATATAAGTTATATTAGTTAACTCAATTAAAGCTTACTTATATTTACTTATATCACTTATATGGTTCAAAACATTTTAAACATGAGCATATTAGAAATCATCAAAGAACCATGGCCGTGGTACGTTGCCGGTCCGTTAGTCGGATTAACGGTACCTATATTATTAATTATCGGAAATAAATCTTTCGGGATAAGTTCTTCGCTACGCCATATTTGTGCAGCTTGTATTCCCGCAAACATTTCCTTTTTTAAATACGACTGGAAAAAAGAAAGCTGGAATTTATTCTTCATCTTCGGAATTTTCCTTGGCGGAATTATGGCTGCATACTTTTTATCCAATCCAAATGAAGTTGTAATTACACCCGAACTTTCCGCTCAATTAGCCAGCTACGGAATTACGGATCACTCCGGATTATTGCCGAAAGAACTTTTTTCATGGGAAAGTTTATTTACCATTCGAGGATTTATCATCATTGTCGTGGGCGGATTTTTAGTAGGTTTCGGGACCCGTTATGCAGGAGGCTGTACAAGCGGACATGCCATCATGGGATTATCAAACCTGCAATGGCCGTCATTAGTCGCTACAATCTGTTTTATGATTGGCGGTTTTATAATGTCACTTTTGATTTTGCCTTATATTCTTTCACTTTAAAATTTTAAAAAATGAGTTTAGAAAATAAAAATACAGACAGCGAAGGAATCAACGCAAGTAAGCAAAATGAGTCCGTGTTTGGAAACCTAAAATATTTAATCGTTGGGATTTTTTTCGGAATTATATTTGTAAAAGCCGAAATCATAAGCTGGTTCCGCATTCAGGAAATGTTCCGTTTGGAGTCATTTCATATGTATGGTGTAATTGGAAGCGCAGTTGCGGTTGGATTACTATCAGTTCAATTGATTAAGAAATTCAATATAAAAACTTTACAAGGAGAAAAAATCGAAATCCAGCCGAAAACTTTCAATAAAGGACAAATCTACGGCGGATTGTTATTCGGTTTCGGCTGGGCCATTACCGGAGCTTGTCCGGGACCATTGTTCGCCCAAATTGGTACGGGTGCGACAGTTATTATTGTAACTTTAGTAAGCGCTATTGCCGGAACCTGGGTTTATGGTTTAATAAAAGACAAGCTTCCTCACTAAAAATTAGTTTCAGGTTACAATTTGATTTCAGGTTTCAGGTTAATACACTTTGACTAAAGTTTAATCGCACACTAAGATATACGCAAAGTTCACAGAGTTTTTTCACAAAGCTTGTGAACTTTGCGTTTTTCATTAGCTTTTTATTTAAAAAACATTATGCTCTTTGCGGTTAAATATGTTCAAAGAAAGTCAACTTGAAACTTTAAACCTGAAACAAATAAAAACCAAACCCGTTTCTTCATCAATTTTTAATTTCCTTTTGCTAAGTTTGCTTTCAACAATATTTTCCAAAAAGTAAACTAAAATATGATTCGTTCCGAACATCTCTCTCAATTGCAAAATACCGAAAAATGGGACATAATCATAATTGGTGGAGGCGCAAGCGGTCTTGGAACAGCACTTGATGCAGCAAGTCGTGGTTACAAAACAATCTTACTGGAAGCGGTTGATTTTGCTAAAGGAACTTCAAGCAGAAGCACAAAACTCGTTCATGGCGGAGTTCGTTATTTAGCGCAAGGCGATGTGCATCTGGTACGTGAAGCGTTAAAAGAAAGAGGTTTACTCGCTCAAAACGCAGGACATTTGGTTAAAAATCAATCTTTTGTTATTCCGAATTACAATTGCTGGAGCGGATATTTTTATACCATCGGCTTAAAAATTTATGATGTATTGGCGGGCAGATTAAGTTTAGGCGCTTCAAAATATATCTCAAAGGAAAAAACGATCGAAATGCTTCCGAATGTACAGCAAGAGGGATTGGCAAACGGCGTGATCTATCATGACGGGCAATTTGATGATTCGCGATTAGCCATCAATCTTGCACAGACAGCTGTAGAAAAAGGCGCTTGTGTCATTAATTATATAAAGGTTGTTAATCTAATAAAAGATGATACGGAAACGGTTATTGGCGTACAGGCAATCGATCAGGAAACTGGAACTCAATACGACATAAAAGGATCGGCCATCATAAATGCTACAGGCGTTTTTACAAATGCTATAATGAAGCTCAATGATAAAGTGTATAAAAAATATATCGTTCCGAGTCAGGGAATCCATTTGGTATTTGATAAATCTTTCTTACCGGGCGACCAAGCCTTAATGATTCCGAAAACAAAAGACGGAAGGGTTTTGTTTGCAGTACCATGGCATAACCGTGTCGTGGTTGGTACCACAGATACTTTAATAAAAAGTCACAGTTTAGAACCTGTTGCCCTGGAAAGTGAGATCCAATTTGTTCTTGAAACAGCTCAACGCTTTTTAGCTAAAAAACCAACCCGAGCAGATGTATTATCGGTTTTTGCAGGTTTACGTCCGTTGGCAGCACCTAAAGAAGAGGGCAAAAGTACCAAAGAGGTTTCCAGAAGCCATAAAATCCTGGTTTCTAAAACGGGATTAATCACGATTACCGGCGGAAAATGGACTACGTATAGAAAAATGGCTGAGGAAATTATTGACAAAGCCATCAACACAGGAAAATTACCTAAAAAAGAGTGTGTCACTGAACATCTTTCCATTCACGGAAACAAATCCACCACTACTGCTGATCGGGAAAATCACCTTTACATTTATGGCTCAGATATTCCTAAAATAACCGAATTACAAAAAAATGAACCTGAGCTAAATGAAAAACTCCACCCCGACCACGAATTCACTATGGCAGAAATCGTTTGGGCAATCCGTTATGAAATGGCCAGAAATGTCGATGATATTCTGGCAAGACGTGTCCGTTTATTATTCTTAGATGCGAGGGCAGCAATTGAGTCTTCAGAAAAAGCGGCACGATTAATTGCGAAAGAACTCGGACATGATGAAATCTGGATTGCTAAGGAAATTTCTAATTTTAAAGCAATTTCAAAAGGTTTTCTTTTATCAGAATACCAACAAAATACATTAAAATAACTATTTAATATCCCAGCTGACACAAGTTTATCTTACAAAAAATAACAATCAATAATTTTACTTCGAGATGGCTTATCAATTTTAACTTTTAGTTAATTATCACAAAATCAGCATTTTAAAATATATAAATCACTAATTTTACCGAAATTAAAATTCCAAAACCTTTTTTCAATAGTTAATCCTAAATACATTAACAAAAAATTAACAAAACACTTGTATATACAATAGTTAAAAGATATACATTTGTATATACAAATTATACACTTACAACTATGACAATTGAAGAGGTTATAAAAAGTACTGTTAAGATGGATAATGCGAAAAAAGTTATTCTGAATATCATGTATACGCAAAATGTGATTCAGGATCATTTCAATGAGTTGATAAAACCGTATGATCTGTCCGGGGAACAATATAATGTATTACGCATATTAAGAGGACAAAAAGGAAATCCTGCCAACATGTGTGTCATACAGGAACGTATGCTTGCGAAAACCAGCAACACAACACGATTGGTTGATAAATTGCTATTAAAAGAGTATGTAACCCGAAATGTATGCCCGGGAAACAGAAGAAAGATTGAAGTTTTAATCACCCAAAAAGGACTGGATGTTTTAAAAGAATTAGATCCAAAAGTAGATGCACATGAGCGTGAATTTGCTGCCAATATAAGCCCCGAAGAATTAGAATTATTAAACCAATTATTAGAGAAATACAGAACCCAACAAAATTAAATATTATGAGTACATTTTTAGAAAGTCAGAATTGGAGATATGCAACAAAACAATATGATGCAACCAAAAAAATCTCTGCTGAAGATTTAAACACACTTAAAGAAGCCGTTAGACTAAGTGCTTCTTCATACGGTTTGCAGCCTTATAAAGTTGTGATCGTTGAAAATCCTGAATTAAGGGAACAATTAAAAGCTGCTGCTTACGGACAAACTCAAGTTACAGATGCTTCTCACCTGTTTATTTTTGCAAATGATCTTAATCTTGATGCAAAATCAGTTGAGGCATACATTAAAAATATCAGCGAAACCAGAGGTGTTCCTGCGGATGCTTTGGGCGGTTTTAGCGATATGATGAATAATGTTATTTCTAACTTATCAGATGAAGCTAAAAACAACTGGACAGCAAAACAAACTTATATCGCTTTAGGAAATTTATTGGGTGCTGCTGCAGAATTAAAAATTGATGCTACACCAATGGAAGGTTTTAATCCAGCCGCTTTTAATGAAATTTTAGGTTTCGACAAATTAGGATTAAACGCTGCTGTTATTGCAACTATCGGTTATAGACACACCGAAGATGACACACAACATTATAAAAAAGTTAGAAAATCTCAGGAAGAATTATTTATCACACTTTAATTATTTAATAACAATCAAAATCATTTTACAACATGAAAAATTTAAAAACAATTGCAATAGCATTATTCGTAGCAGTGGCTGGTGTTTCAGTAAACGCACAAACTAAAAAAATTGATGTGAAAACATCTACTATCAAATGGGTAGGTAAAAAAGTAACCGGAGAGCATTCTGGAACTGTGAATTTTAAAGAAGGTGCTTTAGTTTTCAAAGGAAAAAAATTAACTGGAGGAAGCTTTACAGTTGATATGACTTCATTAACTTCAACTGATTTGACAGGAGAATACCAAGGAAAATTAAACGGTCACTTAAAAGCTGACGATTTCTTCGGAACTGAAAAATACCCAACTTCAAAATTAGTTTTCAAAACAATTGGTGCTAAATCAGCTGATGTTTACACTGTAACTGCTGACTTAACTATTAAAGGAATCACTAAACCTGTAACTTTTGACATCGCTGTAAAAGGAAATACTGCAACAACTGAATTTAAAGTTGACAGAACTAAATACGATATCAAATACAACTCTGGTAACTTCTTCCAGAATTTAGGAGACAAAACAATCAATGACGATTTTGAATTGGCTGTAACTTTAAAATTCTAATATTTCAGACTTACTAATTTGAAATTCATAAAACCCCAACATTTAAATTGTTGGGGTTTCTTTTTTTAAACACAAAAATAACGTTCTTAATATTCAGATAACTCTTTCATAACAAAACACTTAATTTTGATTAACATTCTGCTTCTAATTTTGATCTCGTTAAAAACAATAAAAATCACAAACTAGAAATCAAAATTATAGTTATGAAAACTAAATTACTCATTGTCATTATACTACTTATAAGCACTTTTAATCTTCAGGCACAACAAAAAGGAATAACTGGAACATCCAACTGGATGAATAACTGGACTAACTTTAAACCAGCAGCTATAGAATATAACGAAGCAACAAATATAATTGCCGGAACGATTGACAAAGATACCAGACTAACGAAAAGTAATACTTACCAGCTGGTTGGTATCGTTTATGTAACTAATAATGCTGTACTTACAATCGAACCCGGAACAGTTATCAGAGGCGACGACAAAACCTGCGGAACATTAGTAATTACAAATGGTGCAAAAATCGTTGCCGAAGGTTTAGAAACAGATCCCATTATTTTTACTTCTAATAAAGAAACTACTGAAAGAAGACCTGGCGATTGGGGCGGAATCATCATTCTGGGAAAAGCGCCTATCAATAAACTGGGCGGCATAAGTACACTGCCTTTCAACTTAGATCCAATATTAAATCATTATGGAGGACAGGACGCAGAAGATAATTCAGGAATTCTGAAATACGTACGTATTGAATATTCAGGCAGAAAATTAAGTGCTTTGAAAGAGCTTAACGGACTTTCACTCGCGGGAGTTGGAAGAAAAACGGTTTTAAGTAATATCCAGGTAAGTTTTTCTAATGATGATTCTTTTGAATGTTATGGCGGCGATCTGAATATGAACAACCTGATTTCATACCGAACTACAGATGATGATTTTGATTTTACACAAGGAGCACAAATCAACATCAGCAACAGTATTGCGATCCGTCATCCTTTTTCATCGGATATTTCAGGTTCAAGATGTTTTGAAGCAGATTCATACGACAAAATTGAAAACACAGACGTAACTAAAAAAATGACCAGAATAAATGCCAGCAACATCACTCTTGTAAATCTGGAAGAAAACAATCAGGGACTCGTTCGCGAATCTGCTCATATTGGAGAAAACACTTTTTTCAATTTGACCAATAGTGTTGTGTCAGGTTTCACTCCTTTTATACTTTTAAGTGGAAGTATCGGAAATGGAAATGAGAATTTATCAAAAATTACATTAAAAAATGTGATTGCCAACAATTGTAATGGCGGAATAACAAGCGAATCTTCAAGCAATGATCCCGGAATTAAAAACTGGTACAGCAACCCTGAATTTGCCATAGAATTTACAAAATTAAAAAGTGACGAATTATTTGCAACGCCTAATATTAAAGCAAATCCGGACTTTAGAATAAAATTAAACAATGCGGTTGCAAGCGGAAAATAAGTAATAAAATCTATAGCACTTTTTACATATTTAACAAATTTATAAATTAAGAAAAGTTTTTTTTGGGTTTGGATGCATTCTAATTCAAATTACATTTATATATTTGCGGTATCAAAATAAGATTATGAAAATTACAATGAACAATACTTGGTGGTGGAAGAATTTACGTCAAACGTCGTGAACAAAGCTTCCTATGGTATTGTAAACTATAAAATATAAAAGGCTTGTCATCACGACAAGCCTTTTTTTTTGGTCGAAATCAAACTAACAGAAAATATTAAAAATTAAAAAACAAAATACATTGAAACCTTTTATACTCAACACCCACTACAAACAAATCCTGGCAGACACTATTACGCCGGTAAGTATTTATTTTAAAATAAGGGATAAATTCCCAAATAGTTTACTACTGGAAAGTAGTGACTATCACGGAAATGATAATAGTTTCTCGTATATCTGCTGCAATCCTATCGCAACAATTAAAATCGAAAACGAAGTTATTTCTAAAACTTTTCCTGATGGAACGGCAGAGCATATTTCAGTTGACGCTTCTACTAATATTCCGGAAGTAATTCAGGAATTTTCAGGTCAGTTCAAATCAGAGAAAAACGATTTTAAGTTTATCAATAATGGTCTGTTCGGATACATTTCTTACGATGCTGTACGTTATTTCGAAAAGGTAGAAATTGCCAAAAAAGATTCAGCAACCTTAATCCCGGATGTTTTTTATGCGGTTTACCAAAACATTATTGCCATCAATCACTTCAAAAACGAAGCGTATATTTTTTGCCATAGTGTTGATGGAAGAAACAATATTTCAGAAATCGAACAATTATTACAATCGAGAAATATTGCTTCTTATAAATTCACTAAAGAAGGTGAAGGTTTCTCTAACCTTACAGACGAAGAATTCAAACACAATGTAGCTTTGGCTAAAAAACATTGTTTCCGTGGAGACGTTTTCCAATTGGTACTTTCACGACGTTTTACACAGGGTTTCAAAGGCGATGAATTTAATGTGTACCGTGCTTTAAGGAGCATCAACCCTTCTCCGTATTTATTCTTTTTTGATTATGGCGATTTCAAAATATTTGGGTCTTCACCTGAAGCGCAAATTATCGTAAAAAACAGAAAAGCCGAAATCCACCCAATTGCCGGAACTTTCAGAAGAACCGGAAATGATGAAAAAGACGCTGAATTGGCCAAAAAATTATCCGAGGATAAAAAAGAAAACAGCGAGCACGTGATGCTGGTCGATCTTGCAAGAAACGATCTAAGCCGAAACGGTCATGATGTAAACGTAGAAAGATACAGAGAGGTTCAGTTTTTCTCGCATGTAATCCATCTGGTTTCAAAAGTTACCGGACATTTACATGATAAAGCGACAACAATGCAGGTGGTTGCTGACACCTTCCCTGCCGGAACTTTAAGCGGCGCGCCAAAACACAGAGCGATGCAATTGATTGAAGATTACGAAAAAACTAATCGTAATTTTTATGGAGGCGCAATTGGTTTTATGGATTTTGAAGGCAATTTTAATCACGCCATTATGATTCGTACTTTCCTTTCAAAAAACCATCAGTTACACTGTCAGGCAGGAGCAGGAATTGTAGCAAGCTCTGACGAAGAAAGTGAGATGCAGGAAGTTTATAATAAATTAAAAGCATTGAATACAGCTTTGGAAATGGCTGAAAAAATATAATCTATTTTGTTTCAGGTTTCAAGTTTCAAGTTAATTGGAACGTGAAACCTGAAACAAGAAAAACCTGAAACAAAAAACACAAATGAAAAAAATATTAGTTATAGACAATTACGATAGTTTCACTTACAACTTAGTGCACTATTTAGAAGATTTAAACTGTGAAGTAACCGTTTACAGAAACGATGAATTTGATATTGAAGAAATTGGTTCTTTCGATAAAATACTGCTTTCGCCAGGTCCCGGAATTCCAGATGAAGCAGGTCTATTGAAAGACGTTATTCGAAAATATGCTCCAACAAAAAGCATTTTAGGTGTTTGTTTAGGACAGCAGGCAATTGGAGAAGTTTTTGGAGGAACGCTTTCAAATCTTGATAAAGTATACCACGGTGTTGCTACCAATGTAAAAAAAGCAGTTTCAGACGAATCTTTATTTGAAGGACTTGAAGATGAATTTGAAGTAGGTCGTTACCATTCATGGGTTGTGAATGCTGATTTACCGGAAGTTTTAGAAGCTACTTCATTTGAAGAACACGGTCAGGTAATGTCTTTACGCCACAAAACATACGATGTACGCGGAGTACAATTTCATCCGGAAAGCGTGTTAACACCAAATGGTAAAAGGATTTTAGAAAACTGGATCAAAGATTAATTTTTGTTTCAGGTTTAAAGCTTCAGTTATTGGAAGGTGAAACTTAAAAACAAAACTCAGAACCTTAGTCCCTCAACAACTTAGAACCTTAAAATGATAACAATTTCAGAAACTAAAGAAATCAATATTGAAGATGTTTTGGTTTTATACAAAGCCAATGAATGGAGTTCGGCCAACAAACCAAACGAGTTGTACAACGGACTCCTAAATTCGGAAACTTTGATAACAGCCTGGGAATGCAAAAAACTGGTTGGATTGGGAAATGCAATTTCTGATGGACATTTAACCGTTTATTATCCGCATTTATTAGTTCTACCGGAATATCAGGGAAAAGGAATCGGAAAATTGATTATGGATAAAATGCAGGAGAAATACAGTCACTTTCACATGCAAATGCTGACTGCCGATGGAAGATCAGTTGATTTCTATAAAAAAAACGGTTTTGAACGTGCAGGCAAAACAGAACCCATGTGGATTTATCAGGGAAATGAACATTAAAAAACGTATTCAGTAATTAGTTCGCAATTAAATAAAAACTTAAAACCTTAGCAACTTAGATTCTTAGAACCTTAAAAAAATGAAAACAATATTAAACAAATTAATCAACCACGAAGTGCTTACCAAAGAAGAAGCAAAAAACGTATTGATTAATATTTCAAGCGGCGAATATAATCCGAGTCAGATTTCGGCTTTTTTGACCGTTTTTATGATGCGCAGTATTACGATCGATGAACTTTCGGGTTTTCGTGAAGCATTATTGGAATTATGCATCCGCGTCGATTTATCAGCTTACAACACCATCGATTTATGCGGAACAGGGGGTGACGGTAAAGATACTTTCAACATTTCTACATTGGCCTCTTTTATATCGGCAGGTGCCGGAATAAAAGTAGCCAAACATGGAAACTATGGCGTTTCATCCATTTCTGGATCAAGCAATGTGATGGAAAAAATGGGAATTAAATTCAGCAATGATCCTTCATTTTTAGAAAAATGTATGGATCAGGCCGGAATTTGTGTTTTACATGCTCCATTATTCCACCCAGCAATGAAACATGTGGGACCGATTCGTAAAGAACTGGCAGTAAAAACATTTTTTAATATGCTGGGGCCAATGGTAAATCCTGCGTTCCCACAAAACCAGTTAGTTGGTGTTTTTAACTTGGAATTAGCAAGAATGTATGCTTATTTATATCAAAGTACTGACACGAACTTCACTATTTTGCATTCTCTTGATGGTTATGACGAAATTTCTTTAACTGGTCCAACCAAAATCATTACAAGCAACATGGAAGGGATGCTGAAACCAGAAGATTTCGGTGTTCGTCTTTTATCACAAAACGAAATCGAAGGCGGAAAAACCATCGAAGAATCTGCAGCAATTTTCACTAATATCATTTCCGGAAAAGGAACTGAGGCTCAAAACAATGTAGTGTTAGCCAATGCGGCAATGGCTATTGCAACGGTTACAAAATGTTCTCCGCTGGAAGGATTTGAACAGGCGAAAGAAAGTTTGTTTTCAGGAAAGGGATTGAAAGCATTACAGAAATTACAAGAATTAAGTAAATAATTTTTTAGTTTCAAGTTTCAGGTTTCAAGTTTCAAGTTGTTGGAACGTGAAACTAAAAAGACTTGAAACTTGAAACAAATAAAGACAATGAACATTTTAGATAAAATAATAATAGACAAAAAAAGAGAAGTGATTTTGAAGAAATCGATTATTCCTATTTCTCAATTGGAAGCTTCGGTGTTTTTTGGAAAACAGACTATTTCGCTTAGCCAGAAATTAAGAGTAAGTAATTCTGGAATAATAGCAGAGCACAAACGTCGTTCTCCTTCAAAATCAATCATCAACAACAACTTTACAGTTGAAGAAGTAGTTAAAGGATATGAAGATGCCGGAGCTTGTGGGATTTCTGTTCTGACTGATGGAAAATATTTTGGCGGTTCACTTGATGATTTGCTTTTGGCAAGAGCCTCAGTAAATATTCCGCTTTTGCGAAAAGAATTTATGGTGGATGAATATCAGATTCTGGAAGCAAAAGCCCACGGAGCTGATTTGATTTTACTGATTGCTGCCGTTTTAACCCGTGAAGAAATCAAATCTTTATCTGAATTTGCCAAAAACTTAGGGTTAGAAGTTTTACTGGAAGTTCACAATCAGGAAGAACTGGAGAAATCAATTATGCCTAGTTTAGATATGATTGGCGTGAATAACCGAAACCTAAAAACTTTTGAAGTAAGTCTTGATTTTAGTAAAGAACTGGCTTCACAAATTCCGAACGAGTTTGTAAAAGTATCAGAAAGCGGAATCTCATCAGTAGAAGCCATTCGGGAATTAAAACCTTTCGGATATAAAGGTTTCTTAATTGGAGAAAACTTCATGAAAACAGAAAACGCAGGAAAAGCAGCAACAGAACTTATAAATCAATTAAAGTAAACACAAATTTCACAATCAGCACGAATTAAATTTGTGCACAAAGCTTTGCGGATTTAGCGATTTAAACTTATCAAAAGCAAAAAACTTAGCGTGCTTTGCGGTTAAAAAACATAATAAAAATGAAACTCAAAATATGCGGCATGAAATGTCCCGACAATATTCTCGAAATAGGTTCGCTCCTGCCCGATTATATGGGATTTATTTTCTGGGATAAATCCGCAAGATATTGTGACGGAAATATTCCGGAACTCATAAAAACAATTAAAAAAACAGGCGTATTTGTAAACCAGAGCCAGGAAGAAATTCTGGAAAAAGTTGAAAAACACAATTTACAAGCCATTCAGTTACACGGAAATGAATCGGTAGAATTTTGCTCGGAACTTAAAAAACAATTACCCCAAAAAACTGAAATTATAAAGGTATTTTCGGCCGATGAAAATTTCGATTTTGAAATTATAAAACCATTTGAAAGTGTAAGTGATTATTTTTTGTTTGATACCAAAGGGAAATTACCAGGCGGCAACGGAACCACTTTTGACTGGACAATATTAAAAAAATACAATTCGAAGAAGCCTTTCTTTTTAAGCGGCGGCATTGGAATGAATGAATTAAAAGCCATTGAAGAAATTTCAAAAAGCAATTTACCTATTTATGCTGTCGATATAAATAGTAAATTTGAAATAGAACCAGGGCTAAAGAATAAAAATCTATTAAGCAATTTCAAGCGAAAATTTGAAATTGTCAACATTTAAACTTTAAAACAAAATGAATTTTAACGTAGACGAAAAAGGATATTACGGAGAATTTGGAGGAGCTTACATTCCTGAAATGCTCTATCCGAATGTAGAAGAATTACGCCAGAATTATTTAAAAATTACAGCTGAACCTGATTTTAAAGCCGAATTCAACCAATTACTCAAAGATTACGTTGGCCGTCCAAGCCCATTATATTTTGCTAAACGTCTATCTGAAAAATACAATACAAAAGTCTACTTAAAAAGAGAAGACTTAAACCATACCGGAGCACATAAAGTAAACAATACCATCGGGCAAATATTAGTTGCCAGACGTTTAGGCAAAAAACGAATTATTGCCGAAACGGGTGCTGGTCAACACGGTGTTGCGACAGCAACTGTTTGTGCTTTGATGGGAATGGAATGTATCGTGTACATGGGCGAGATTGACATTGCACGTCAGGCTCCAAACGTAGCCAGAATGAAAATGTTAGGCGCAGAAGTTCGTCCGGCACTTTCGGGTTCAAGAACTTTAAAAGATGCTACAAACGAAGCTATTAGAGACTGGATCAACAATCCGGTTGACACCCATTATATTATCGGATCGGCAATTGGACCTCATCCTTATCCGGATATGGTAACGCGTTTTCAAAGTGTAATTTCAGAGGAAATCAAATGGCAGCTCAAAGAAAAAGAAGGTCGTGAAAATCCGGATTACGTAGTCGCTTGTATTGGTGGAGGAAGCAATGCTGCGGGGACTTATTATCACTTTTTACATGAGCCCGAAGTAGGTATTATTGCCGTTGAAGCAGCCGGAAAAGGTGTCGATAGCGGACATAGTGCCGCAACTAGCAAATTAGGAAAAGTGGGCGTTATTCATGGTTGTAAAACTCTTTTGATGCAAACCACTGACGGACAAATTACAGAGCCCTATTCGATTTCTGCAGGTCTGGATTATCCTGGCGTGGGGCCGATGCACGCACATTTGGCACAAACCGGACGTGGCGAATTTTTCTCAGTAACCGATGACGATGCGATGAATGCAGGTTTGCAGCTTACTAAATTAGAAGGAATCATTCCGGCGATTGAGAGCGCACATGCTTTTGCCGTTTTAGACCAAAAGAAATTCAAACCAACTGATATTGTAGTGATCAGCCTTTCGGGTCGTGGCGACAAAGATTTAGATAATTATATTGACTATTTTAAATTGTAATAAAAGTTGTATTTTTGGGCGTTACCCAAGGGTCGGGCTGTACGCTAAATTCCCGATAACAAAAACTACGGCAAAAGCCTTGTTTTTCTAATCGGGCGATACCGCTTCCATCCCTAACGCAAACAGATAACGAGAAAAATAAAGATTTATGGAACAGATATTCTCCTACGGAACATTACAGTCAAAAGAAATTCAGATGCAGGTTTTTAATAAACTGTTAACCGGAACACCAGACCAGCTAACAGGTTATAAACTAAAAGATCTTCAGATAGAAGAAGAATTTGGAATTGAAGACTATTTTGTAGCAGCACCAAGTGAAAATCCATCGGATGCTGTAGACGGTATTGTTTACACTATTTCCAGTACTGACCTTGCAAAAGCAGATCAATTCGAATCCAATGCCTACAAAAGAGTTCAAATAACACTGAAGTCGGGAGTTGTTGCATGGATTTACATTGAAAATTAATCTGAAAACAGATTCATTTAATTGCAGGACTTTTAAAAACCTGGCAGGCTTATATTAACAAAAGACAACACCTACAAGGTTTTGAAAACCTTATAGGAGCAAAAAAATATTAAAATGAACAGAATAACCCAAAAATTACAAGAAGATAAAAAGATCCTTTCTATTTATTTTTCTGCAGGATATCCAAACTTAAACGATACCGTTCAGATTATTCAGGATTTAGAAAAAAACGGAGTGGACCTGATCGAAATTGGCCTTCCTTTCAGTGATCCTTTGGCAGACGGGCCGACGATTCAGGCGAGTTCAACATCAGCGCTTCATAACGGAATGACCACTCAGCTTCTTTTTGACCAGCTGGCAAACATTCGCGAAAGCGTAAAAATTCCGTTGATTATTATGGGCTATTTTAACCCAATGCTGCAATACGGAGTTGAAGCTTTCTGTAAAAAATGCGCGGAAATTGGTATCGACGGATTAATCATTCCTGATCTTCCGGTTGATGTTTATGCAGACGAATACAAAGCCATTTTCGAAAAATATGGTTTAATTAATGTGTTTTTAATTACACCACAAACTTCAGACGAGCGTATTCGTTTTATCGACAGCGTTTCAAATGGATTTATTTATATGGTAAGTTCGGCAAGTGTTACGGGATCACAATCTGGTTTTGGAAATGTTCAGGAAGAATATTTTGAGAGAATTTCAAATCTTAATCTAAGGAATCCTCAAATTGTAGGTTTTGGAATTTCGAATAAAGAAACTTTTAATCAGGCTACAAAATATGCAAAAGGCGCTATTATTGGAAGTGCTTTTATCAAACATTTAAGCGAAAGCGGAAGTGGTAAGATTGAAGAATTTGTTGGTGGAATTCGATAATTTTTTTCCTTTTTTAATAAAATTGAAACGACATTTATTTTTTAGATGTCGTTTTATATTTAATTATTAAGCTATTAGATTACTATCGTAATTTTAAAAACTAATTTAAATTATTCCAATGAAACTAATACTTATAATTACACTTTCATTTATATCAATTATAGGAAATTCGCAGGAAAATCAAAATCATGTTCAAAATGATTCAATATACTTAGGGAATTGTAAAGGAGGTGAAGATAATGCCAGAGCAGACTTTGAAAAAGGAATTTACAATTCATATTCATATGGCTTACAAATAAAAATTACTAAAAAATCTGAAATTGGATTTGATGAATTTTATGAAGATTATCTGAAAAGAAAATATTCAATAAACATAGAACATAGAGGTTGTGTTGTAACAGATTATTCAACTTGTTATTCAAATCTAATGGATAGATTAATCCTTGAAAAATTTGGATCTGATATATTCAAAAAAACCCGATTAGAAGCTAAAAAAATATTTAATAAAAGAAAATAAAGATAAAGTTGTTTCTTATTTGCTTTTATACAAGTTTATTTAATTCTTTATACCTTTGAATAAAATCAATTATTATGGATTTAGAAGCTCGTAAAATATCATTTGTTCAGGAATTTCTAAGACTTCAAAATGAAGAAGTTATAATTAGACTCGAAAATTTACTTCATGAAAAAAAACTGAATTATTAGATTTAGAAATGAAACCAATGAGTTTTGATCAATTCAATAAAGAAATTGATCAATCTTTAAATGATGCTGGACAAAGTCGAATCGTTTCTGCAAAAGATTTAAAATCAAGAAGCCAAAAATGGGATTAACTGTTTATTGGACTCAATTTGCAGAAGATATATTATAAATATAAAGCAGGAGTTAAAGTTGCAAAAAAATTAATTAGTGGTTTAATAGATTGTTCACTTTCACTTGAATTTAATGCTTACGGAGGTCAAAGAGAAGAACTTTTAGCTGAAAGAATTCAGGATTTTAGATATTCACTTTTTAAAAATTATAAGATCATTTACTGGATTGATGAACAAAAAAGTATTGTTTATATCGCTAATGTATTTGACACCAGACAAAATCCAGTACAAATAAAATTAAACAAATAAACTATATAAAGCTGAAATACTAAGGTGTTTCAGCTTTTTTTATTTAAAAAACCACGAAACCGTTTTATGTTAATATTGTGTTAAACAAAAACTAAACAAGTGTTTAAATTAAACAAGTGTTTAATTTTGTATTCGATTTCAAAACAACATCATGTCACAGATTGAATTAAACGATAAAAAAATTCAAATTCTGAAAGTAGCCGAGAAACTTTTTTCGGAAAAAGGATTTGAAGGAACGTCTATACGGGACATCTCTAAAGAGGCAAAAATTAATATTGCCATGGTTTCGTATTATTTTGGTTCTAAAGAAAAGCTGCTTGAAGCTTTGATAATTCATAAAACAGCTGATTTAAAATTACAAATCGAAAGTTTACAGCACGAAAAACTTGAACCTCTTGATAAAGTAAATAAATTAGTCGAAATTTACATTAACCGAATCAATTGTAACAGAGGGATATTCAGGGTTTTACATTTCGAACTTACCTCAAAAAAAAGAGAAAATAGCTTAGCCGTTTTCACAGAATTGAAAAAAGGCAATTTAAAGTCATTGGAAACAATTATTCATGAAGGCCAGTCTAAAGGAATTTTTAGAAAAGATATAATTATTCCGCTTATCACTCCGACAATTATGGGTACTTTTTTTCATTTTCATATGAATAAACCTTTCTTCGTCGAATTACTGAATTTAAACACAGAAGAGTTGTATGATAATTACATCAAAACGATTCTTAAAAACCACATTCAACAAACTATAAAAGCACTACTTGTTTATGAAAATTAGTCAATTAATGCTCTTTGGAGTTTTCTTTATCGGAATTTCTTCAATAGAAGCACAAGAAAAAACAAGTTTAACCTTAGACGAAGCCGTTAAGCTGGCGTGGGAAAAGAGTAACGAAGTTACACTTGCCAATACTAAGGTAAACACAAAAAAATACGAATTACAGTCGGTTAAGAATAATCAGTATCCGGACTTAAAAGTTTCGGGTCAATACCAGCGTTTAGGAAAAGCCTCGATTGACCTGCACAACGACCAGGCAAGTTCTGAGCCTATGGCATCTCCGGATCGTGCTATGTTAGGAATGGCAAATCTTAGTCTGCCAATCTTTTCGGGATTTAAAATTCAAAGCAGTATTGATACTTACGAAAGTTTATACGAAGCAGAAACTGCGAATGCAGCTAAAACGAAAGAAGATGTTGCGCTCCGCGTAATTACCTATTATACTGCATTATATAAAGCCCAAAAAACATTAGATCTTTTAAACGAAAACCAGAAACAGGCAAAACAGCGTGTAACTGATTTTACCGAATTAGAAAAAAACGGAATTATTCCGAGAAATGATTTATTGAAAGCACAATTGATGGTTTCCAAAACACAATTATCTATTGATGAAGCGAATAACAACATCAACAACATCAATTTTTATCTTACAACATTACTTAAATTAGATCCTTCAGTAAAACTTCAGGTTAATGAACAGGATTTCTTTAATTTAAAAACAAGCAATGCGCCAACATCTGATGCATTGGCATTGGAAAACAGAAAAGATTTAGAAGCTGTCCGTTTACAATCTAAAGCAAGTGAGGCAAACATTAGAGTTGCAAAAGCTGGTTACTATCCAACATTAGCTTTATTGGGAGGTTATACAGCTTTCGATCTTAAAGATTTTATTACTGTAAAATATGCCATGAATTTTGGCGTTGGACTATCTTATGATTTATCGGGAATTCTAAAAAACAATTCGCACGTAAAAGAAGCTGAAAGTAAAGCGATGGAAGTAAAAAATTCTGAAGCACTTTTAAGCGATCGCATCAAAGTAGAAGTTCAAAAATCTATTGAAGATTATGACTTAGCTATTAATCAGAGTGTGGTTTATGATGAAGCATTACAGCAGGCATCTGAAAACTACAGACTGGTAAAGGACAAATTCGACAACGGTTTATCTGACACCAATGATCTTGTTGAAGCTGATGTAGAACATTTAAGCGCTAAAATCAATACTGCTTTATCAAAAGCAACTATTATCCAAAAGTATTATGAATTACTTTCGGTATCCGGACAATTATCTCAATCATTCAATCTTTCTAAAATATAATCGCTAGCTCTCATGGAAAAGAAAAAGACAAATAAAAAATTCATCATTATACTAACCATTTTGATTTTAGTAGGAGGAACTTACGGAATTTCAAAATATTTACACTCTCAGGCACACGAAGAAACAGATGATGCCCAGATCGAGAAAAGAATGAATCCGATTATTCCGCGAGTATCGGGATACATTAGCAAAGTATATGTAAAAGATAATGATTTTGTAAAAAAAGGAGATACTTTGTTTACAATTGACAAGAGGGATTATCAATTGAAAATTGATGAAGCACAAGCAGCTTTATTAGGAGCTGAAGGTCAGTATGAAGCTGCAAAAGCGGATATCGGAAGTGCCTACGCAAGCATTAATGTTTCTGATGCTCAGATGAAATCAGCTGGCGGTTCTATCGAAAGTGCTAAAATCAGACTCAGACAATTGACAAACGACTACAACCGTTATAATAATTTATATAAAACGCATACGATTACGAAACAACAATACGAGCAGGCATTAACAGCGAAAGAAGAAGCCGAAAATCAGGTTCGTGTTTTAGAGCAGCAACAAAGAGCAAGTTCATTCCAAAAATCGGTTATCCAGTCAAAATCTAAAGTTTCTGACAAACAAACAGAAGTAGCTGCAGCTAATATCAAAAAAGCAAAAACTATGCTTGATGTTGCTCATTTAAACCTTTCATACACAGTAGTTACTGCTGCAATTGATGGTCAGGTTTCTAAAGTTGATATTCAGCCGGGACAATTGGTTCAGCCTGGTCAGTCTTTATTTTATATTATCAATAACAATGAAGCATGGGTTGTAGCAAACTTTAAAGAAACACAATTGAACAAAATGGTTGTGGGGCAAAAAGTAAGCTTAAAAGTAGATGCTTATCCTAATTATGAATTTAAAGGAACTGTTACTTCTTTCTCTCCTGCTACAGGATCCCGTTTTTCATTATTACCTCCTGACAATGCAACAGGAAACTTCGTAAAAACGATTCAGAGATTACCGGTAAAAATTAGTTTAGACTCTTCAAACGATCCTAAAAAAGTAGAATTATTACGTCCTGGAATGAATGTTGACGTAGACGTACATTTGAAATAAAATAAATGGCAGCAGCAGTACAAGGAGACGACGATTTAGTAGAATACGGCTACAGACGTGTAATCATTACGATTACGGCAGTACTTTGTGCATTGCTGGAAATTGTAGATACAACCATTGTAAACGTAGCACTGACAGACATGCGCGGAAGTCTTGGGGCAACCCTGACTGACGTTGCGTGGGTAATTACAGCATACGCTATTGCGAATGTGATTGTAATTCCGATGACGAGCTGGCTTTCGCAGCAATTTGGAAGACGAAATTATTTTGTGGCTTCGATCATAATATTTACCGTCTGTTCCTTTTTGTGTGGAAATGCCACAAATATTTGGGAACTGGTAGCTTTTAGATTCGTACAAGGTATGGGTGGTGGAGCACTACTGGTAACAGCTCAAACGATTATTACAGAAAGTTATCCCGTTGCAAAACGAGGAATGGCGCAGGCCATTTACGGAATGGGTGTAATTGTTGGACCAACTCTGGGACCACCTTTGGGAGGTTATTTAGTTGATAATTATTCCTGGCCTTATATTTTTTATATCAATATTCCGTTGGGAATTATTGCTACTATTTTGGCTTTAACTTTCGTTAGAAGTCCTAAATATGGAGAAAAATTAAAAGCAAATCAGGTAGACTGGTGGGGAATTATTTTGTTGAGTACCTTTATTGGTTCATTACAATTCGTATTAGAGCACGGACAACAGGACGACTGGTTTAACGATTCTTTAATTGTAACCTTAAGTGTTGTAACAGTTTTAGGATTGGTTTTATTTATTTGGAGAGAGCTTACTTATAAACATCCAATCGTGAACTTAAGTGTTCTAAAAGACGGAAACTTAAGAATTGGAACGGTAATGTGTTTCATCCTTGGTTTTGGTCTATACGGTTCAACATTGATTATCCCAATTTATACGCAGTCGATTTTAGGATGGACCGCGACTGATGCCGGATTATTATTAATTCCGGGATCGATTACAACAGCGCTTATGATGCCGTTTGTGGGGAATATGATTCAGAAAGGTGTACCTCAGGGCTATATGGTGGGAGTAGGATTTTTAATTTTCTTTTTCTTCACTTTTATGATGTACAGCCGTATGACACCTGATACGGGTGTCGAACACATGTACTGGCCGTTGATTTTAAGAGGAATTGGTTTAGGATTACTTTTCGTTCCTATTACAACGCTTTCACTATCAACCTTAAAAGGAAAACAAATTGGTGAAGGAGCAGCATTTACAGGAATGATGCGTCAGTTAGGCGGATCTTTTGGTATTGCGATTATTACTACGTTCATCACGCGCTTCAGCCAGTCTCACCGAGTAGATTTAATTAACAATTTAGATCCGGCAAAATTCGAAGTACAGCAGCGTCTTGCAGGAATGCAGCACGCCTTCATGGCAAAAGGTTACAGTGCCGATGTTGCTTTGAAAAAAGCTTATCAGGCTATTGATCTTTCTGTAATGAAACAAAGTACTGTAATGGCTTATATGGATATTTTCCTTTATTTAGGAATTATGTTTTTATGTTGCATACCGATTATTCTCTTTATCAAAAAAGGGAAGAACAAAATTAATGCAGCCGACGCAATGCATTAATGCTAATAATAATTTATAATACTCAAAACGCCGAATTCAATTCAGAATTCGGCGTTGTTTTTTTATATTTCTATTTATTACTGCTAACAGCTATTGAAAACCCTGCCTACAATATGTTCCGAGTCTCCGACTCTTTAAAAACTTTTGCTTTATTTATAAGATCATTGCAAAGTTTGGAAAACTTAGTCTCTTAGAATCTTAGTAACTTAAAACCTTAAAGGTTATCTTGTAAAAACCAAATGATTCCCCTTAGAAAGATTGGCATCAAACTGATATCCTTCGTAATTGAAACCTTTTAAATCGTCAATAGTTTCTGCGTTCGTATCAATTATATAACGAACCATCATGCCTCTCGCCTTTTTCGCAAAGAAACTGATCATTTTTAGTTTTCCGTCTTTATAATCTTTAAAGTCTGGCGTAATGACAGGCACTTTCAACGCTTTTACATCAACAGCAGAAAAATATTCGTTACTTGCTAAATTCACGAATAATTCGTCTTTTTTCAATTCTTTGTTTAAAGCTTTGGTAACAGTTGGTTTCCAAAATTCATGCAGGTTTTTAGATTCACCAACCGGCATTTTTGTCCCCATTTCTAAACGATAGGCCTGCATTAAATCCAATGGTTTTAAAAGACCGTAAAGACCTGATAAAATTCGAAGTTTATTTTGTAAAACATCTAATTTCTCTAACGGAATTGTATAAGCATCTAAACCGGTATAAACATCTCCATCGAAAGTATAAACTGCCGGACGTGCATTTGCTGGAGTAAAAGGCGTTTTCCAATCCTGATTTCTTTTCCAGTTTAAATCGGCTAGTTTTTCTGAAATTGACATTAATTCTGATAATTCGGCTGGCTTTTTTTGCTTTACGACTTTGTGAACCACACGTGCTTCTTTTAAAAAAGAGGGTTCAGTATATTGAGATGTTGGTAATTCTTTTTCGAAATTCAATGATTTCGCAGGAGATATAACAATTTTCATTTGTATGTTTTTGTATGATTCAAAAATACAAATTGCATTTCTAAAAATTATAGTTTGAAATTGATTTGTTCTATACCTCTATTTTTTAGCCACGAATTACACAAATATCCACGAATTTTTCTCTCAAGCAGGTTATTAAGATTTTTAGCCACAGATTAAAAAAATTCACACAGATTTTTTTAATCTTTCTAATCCTATAATCTATGGCTAAAAAAAAATCGTGGATATTTGTGGCAGCTCTTTCTCAATTCATAAAAATTGATGCTTCAAAATGTGAAATTGTTCAAAAAAGTGAACTCTAGATTATAATAGGCATTTTCTATGTTGTAAATTTGCAGCGATTAAATTTAAAACCGCAACCATTATTAAAATGTTAGGTTGATTCTCAGATAAAATGATTCATAAATAAATCACCGCAGATTCGCAAATTATTTTAAAATTTATGGAAGACTACTTACACAAAGATGAAAGTTACTCTATCTTCGGAATTCTTTATGAAGTACACAAAAATTCAGGAAAAGGTTTTTCTGAAATTGTCTATAAAGACGCATTAGAATATGAATTCACTCAACTAAATATACCTTTTGAAAGGGAAAAAGAGTTTTCTGTAAATTATAAAAACACAATACTGAAACATCAATGTCTTAACTATTTAAAAGTATCAGGAAATCAATTTAGCTATTCTGGCTAACTTTAATCTGAAATCATTAGAATATAAACGAATAGTGAAATCTAAAAATTAATTTGCGAATTTGCAGTTAAAAAAATGAATTATACAAAAGCTTTAAATAATAAAATCTTCGAAATCATTTCGAAAGCTTCACGGGAATTAAACGTTGACTCATACGTCATCGGCGGATTTGTTCGTGATTTGCTTTTAAACCGGGGTTCGAAAAAAGATATTGATGTTGTTGCTGTTGGAAGCGGAATTGAACTTGCTTTAAAGGTTTCTGATTTACTTCCGAAAAAACCAAAAGTCCAGGTTTTTAAAACATACGGAACAGCAATGCTTCGTTTTGAAGACACCGATATTGAATTCGTAGGCGCCCGAAAAGAATCATATAATCGTGACAGCCGAAATCCAATTGTGGAAAACGGAACTTTACAAGACGATCAAAATCGCCGTGATTTTACAATCAATGCCCTGGCTTTATCTTTAAACGAAAATAATTTTGGTACTCTTTTAGATCCTTTTGACGGTTTAACCGATTTAGAAAATAAAACAATTAAAACGCCTTTGGATCCTGATATCACGTATTCTGATGATCCTTTGCGTATGCTTCGTGCGATTCGTTTTGCTACACAATTGAATTTCGAAATCGAAGAAAATTCATTGAATGCGATCACAAAAAATGCAGATCGTATCAAGATTATTTCTGGCGAAAGAATCGTTGATGAATTAAACAAAATCCTTATGACGGATAAACCTTCAACTGGATTTTTGCTTTTATACAAAACTGGACTTTTAGATATTATTCTTCCTGAATTAACCGCATTGAATCAGGTGGAAGAAATTGAAGGTCATACACATAAAAATAACTTTTATCACACGCTTGAAGTTGTTGATAATATTTGCCCAAATACAGATGATGTTTGGCTTCGCTGGTCGGCATTATTGCACGATATTGGAAAAGCGCCAACAAAACGTTTCAACAAAAAACAAGGCTGGACTTTTCACGGACATGAATTTCTAGGCGGAAAAATGGCAAAGAAAATCTTCGAACGTCTTCATATGCCTTTAAATCATAAAATGAAATTCGTACAGAAAATGGTTGTGATGAGTTCTCGTCCGATTGTTTTGGCTGAGGATATTGTAACCGACAGCGCTGTACGTCGTTTGGTTTTTGATGCCGGCGAAGATGTAGAAAATTTAATGACGTTGTGTGAAGCTGATATTACAACAAAGAATCCGGCGAAATTCAAAAAATACCATAAAAACTTCGAAGTTGTCCGCAGAAAAATTGTTGAAGTAGAAGAGCGCGATCATGTTCGTAATTTTCAACCGCCAATTACGGGTGAAGAAATTATGGAAATGTTTGATTTAAAACCTTCACGCGAAATTGGCGTTTTGAAAGAAGCGGTAAAAGAAGCCATTTTAGAAGGTATTATTCCAAATGAATATCAAGCGGCTTATGATTTTGTGATTAAACGAGCTGAGAAGTTAAATCTTACTCTTAAAAAATAATGGAGGATATAGCAGTTTATATATATTGGGCTTTAATCGTGATAATAATTACTTTTCCAAACTATATATTTTTTAAAAAACTAAAAGATGTTAAGGGAAAGCCTATCATACATAAATTACTCTATTTTCTAATATGCCTTCTTACACTCTTTGCAATAGCAATTATTTTTATGGCATTATTAACAAGCCCTTACCTAACTGAACTCTTCGGTTTAAAATTTGATCCTGATAGTTATATTACGAGGTTTATTTATGGTGGATTAGTATTTCCTCTTACCTATCTAGCAAATATATATTTCGGGAAATTATATTTAAAACGAATTTCAAAAACAGACAAAAACGAACTCGAATTAATCGGAAAAGAATGAAAAAAGAAAATAAATCAGTAATCATTTGGTTACTATCAGGTTGCGCATTATTATTTTTAATGGTTGTTGTCGGCGGAATTACACGTCTTACAAACTCGGGTTTATCGATGACCGACTGGCATTTGGTAACCGATACTTTCCCGCCTTTAACAGACGCTAAATGGCAGGCTGCTTTTGACGAATACAAGAAGTTTCCAGAATATCAGAAAATTAATATTCATAACGATTTTCAATTAGCCGATTATAAATTTATTTATTTCTGGGAATGGTTTCATCGTTTCATCGGGCGTATCATTGGACTGGTTTTCTTTATTCCTTTTGTTTACTTTTTAATCAAAAAGAAATTAGACACTCCAACCATTAAAAAATGCATTGTTCTTTTGGCAATGGGTGGTTTTCAGGGATTCCTTGGCTGGTTTATGGTTCGCAGCGGATTAATTGACAATCCGGATGTAAGCCACTTCAGACTTTCACTGCACCTCACTTTCGCCTTTATCACTTTTGCTTACACGCTTTGGGTTGCGCTGGATTTAATTTACCCTGAAAGAAACATCAATAAAATTATTCCGCTTCGTAAAATCGCAAGATATGCTTTAGCAGCTTTATTGATCCAGATTATTTATGGTGGATTTGTAGCAGGACTTAACGCCGGATTAATTCACAATCACTGGCCATTAATGAGTGACGGAGAATTTATTCATGAATCGGTTTTTATTGAGCAGTCTTCTCTAATCAAAAATTTAATTGAAGGAAAAAGCGGTGTTCAGTTTGTACACAGAACTTTTGCGTATGCAGTAGTGGCGATTATTCTTTTTCTGTATTTCAAAAGCAAAAAATATTCCCTTACCGATACCCAGTCAAAAGGAATTAACATTTTGGTGATTTTTGTTTTTGTTCAGTTTGCCCTTGGCGTCTTCACTTTATTGTACAGTGTACCTTTGGCTTTAGGATTAATTCATCAAATCATGGCATTCTTACTTTTGAGTGCAATGACCTATACTTTGCACCGTTTGAGCAAATAAAATCATTTTATATAAACAGAAAAAGAGTCTAAAATTAGACTCTTTTTCTGTTTTATTTATATCTTATTTTTCGCTTCTCATCAAAAATCTATCCTAACCAACTCTTAAAATCCTGCACCTTTTCACGACTTACAATCACCTCATCATCTTTATAAGTTGGTAAAATAATTTTTAAACGGGAATTGGTATATACCTGAATTTCTTTGATTGCTTTTAACGGTAATATAAATTTTCTGCTTACGCGAAAGAAATCTTTCCTGTTAAGCTCCTGCTCCAGAATTTCTAATGTAGAGTCAATTAGATAATCACGATTATCATAGGTATGAATGTAAGTACCTTTATTTTCACTAAAAAAACATTCAATTTCATCTTTGGTAATTACCTTTAAATGATGCCCGATTTTAACTGTAAACCTTTCCCTGTAAGTTTTTTCAAAAGGATTTGAAAGCATTTGTCGTATTTGTTCAAAATCAAGCTGAAGATTTTGATTTGCAGTATCCTGTTTCGGGATTCTGTTTTTGTATTTTGCAACAGCCGTTTCAAGATCATCTTCATCAATTGGTTTTAAAAGATAGTCAATGCTGTTTAGCTTAAAGGCTTTCAATGCATACTCATCATAAGCAGTTGTAAAAATGATAGCGCTTTTTATATCTATTTTTTCAAAAATTTCAAACGATAAACCATCCGAAAGCTGAATATCCAAAAAAATCAAATCAGGATGCGCGTTATTGCCAAACCAATGGATAGATTCTTCTACAGAATGCAGCATAGTTTGCACAGCAATGTCTAATTTTTCTAATTTTCGTTGTAATAATCTTGCAGCCGGTTTTTCGTCTTCTATAATTAAGGTGGTCATTTATTAAATTTGAAAAATTAAAATCTGGTTTTGGTTACAATTGGTAAAATTACTCCCATTTATTGGTGTTTTGAGATTCTTTGTTCATGTATTTCTGGATTTTTTTCTGTTCCCAGTCTGATCCAAAAAACAAATCAGGCCCGAAAACGGTGAAAGCATGAATCAATAAACCAATTCCCCAAAAGAAGGCTGTCGAATACGTATGCCATTCAAATAATCCGCTCTCATCAAATCTGTTTCCAACAAAATCCCTGTTTATATTTGAAAAAATAATGATTGCATTTACAATTAAATATATTTTTAAGTGCGAATAAAAACCCTTGATTCTTTTTATTTTTTTGTATGCTCTTTCAAAACTTTCATCATTTTCAAATTCTTGTCCGTACTCTTCGTAAAAGCGTCTTCTACAACGTCCCATTTTATTTTGTTTTAAAAAGTTATTGCCATTTATTTTTGTTCTCTTTTTCTTTCTCCATGATTTCTCTGATTTTCCGTTCTTCCCATCCTTTTCCAAAAACCGGAAAAACTTCAAAAACTTTTAATCCGTGAAAAACAACTCCAACTCCCCACCACATTAAAGGCCAGTAAAACCATAAATGATTAGGTGTAGTATATAAATTGATAAAAATCAAAAAAGCATTGACAACTATATAAGAAATTAAGTTGCCATAAAACCCTTTTATATTCTCGACTTTCTTTTTAGCCTGGTAATATTTGTCTTCTTCGTTATAATTTATTTCCATGATTACTCCCATTTTTGTCTATTATTTTCTTTTTCTAAAATCTCATCTATCTTTCTTTTTTCCCATTGTTTACTAAAAAAAGGAAAACAATCAAAGGCTTTCAATCCGTGTAAAACAATTGCAACTCCCCAGCCCAGCAAGGAAAACCAAAAATATAAATAACCTGGCGAAGTTATAAGATTTACAATTATAACAATTGGATTACAGAGAAGATATACTGTCAGATGTTCATAAAACTTTCTGATTTTTTTCACTCTTTCCTGGGCCTCATAATAACGTTCTGTATCAGCATACTTTCCCATAATTATTTCCAGGTTTGTTGTTTATTATTCTCCTTTTCCAGAATCTCTCTGATCTTTCTTTCTTCCCAGTCTGAACTGTAACCAAAAACTTTAAAAGCATGCATTACAACTCCAAATCCCCAGCCTAAAGCCGAAAACCAAAACCACTGAAATCCGGGAGAATATCTCAAATTGATAAATACTAAAAACGGAATCACACAACAATACGAAATTACATTTCCGTAGAAACCTTTTAACTCTTCTACTCTTTTTTTAGCTCTAAAATAAGCTTTACTTTCATCGCTGTAGTCTGCATTTGTTTCCATAACTGCTATTTGTTTCGTTAAAATCGGAATCTTAACCGTAAATGTTTTTTCATTTTGTTCAATCAAAACTTTTCTGTTGGTTACAATTCCGTATCGATTTACAATATTTTGGAGCCCAACTCCCTGCCTGTCCTGTAGAACTTCCTTCTTCTGAAAATCATTTTGAATGGCAAGATAATCTCCGTCTGTAAAAATTCTGATATGCAATGGTTTTTGTTCACTTACTACATTATGTTTCACTGTGTTTTCTAATAAAAGCTGCAGCGACAACGGAACCACTTTTGCATCCGGATTGATATTCTCTGCTGGCAATTCATAAAACAAACTGTTTTCAAATCGCATCTTCAGGAGGTTCATATAAGTTTTTGCAAACGACAATTCATCTTCAACAGAAACCAGCTCTTTATCTTTTTGCTCTAAAACATATCGGTAAATTTTAGATAAGGAAGTGGTAAACCGCTGTGCATTATCCGGGTTTTCTTCAATCAGAGAACTCAAAACATTGAGACTGTTAAAAAGAAAATGCGGATCAATCTGATTTTTTAAACTTTCGAATTTGGCATTTGCCGTTCCTGCGATAATCTTTTGCTGCGTTATTTCGAATTTTGATGCCTGTTTCCATTTTACCATAAAGCTTCTGGCTTGAAGAAAAGCCGAAACTCCTAATGATAAAACGATATAAAAAAGATGAACCCAAAACATTTTTTCGCCAAAAAAGACATCAAGAGTCACGTTTTGCAACAAAACAAAAATGAAATAATTAATTCCTAAAACGACTGGAACGGTATAAAGTATTGTGACTAAAATGCCATAGTAAACCCTTAAATTTGTTTGCTCCAGCCAGTCCCACTTTTTATCTAACAGTACACTGATGAAACCGTTGCCAAATCCTAATCCGAAAGAATAAACACAGCTTACAAAAAAAGTGACAAGAACGTTTTTAACATTTAAATCGGAACCCAGAGAAGCTGAAAATATAATCGCAAAGACCATAGAAATCTTGAAACAGGTTATTGTTCCACTTTTTAAATCAGCAAATGAACTTCTATGATCTTTCATTTATAAATTTTCTTAAATTATAATAATATTATTTTTTACAGTTTTTTTGTGTTTCCAAAGCTCTTTCTAATCCCCATTTTGGAGAAAAAGGGGTTTCAGGTTTAAATGTACCAAAAAGTTCGATAGCTTTATCAACCTGTAAACAAAGTGGTTTTGTATCAACACCAGTCCATTTAGCTCCCCCTAACTGATAATCTGCTTCACCAAATACCGCTCTTGGATTATTAGGATCAATTGCTTTTGCTTTGGCGTAAGCTTCCATCACTCTTGCCGAATATTTCATTCCGTTTGTCATTGGGTCAGCGACAACATATCCTGTATAAATCAAAGCCTGCAAAACATATAACTCGGCATTGTTCTGATCTTTTATGATTTCCTTATCCAAAGCATCTTGTGCCTTTGTCAATAACAAATCGATCTTTGTTTTATCTTTTTCAGTAAAAACAGATGTCGTATTGATTAATGCAACATAATAATTTGGAAGATAGCTGGTTTTTTCTGCTGCTGCAATTCTTTCAAACATTGCTGAAGCTTCGTCGTTTTTTCCTTCTTTCCAAAGTCCGAAAGCCTTCTCCATCCCTTTTTCAAATTGTGTCTGAGCTGAAGCTATTACCACTACAAATAGTGTGATTAATGTGATGATCTTTTTCATTTTATAAGTTATTTAATGGTTTAACAGGATTAGTTTTTTATAATGTAATTTCAATTTTAGAGTCTTTACCAACAGTGAATTTAGCATCTGTATAGGAAGGTGGCCCCATGAATCCTTTTGCATTGTTTGAAGCTGCGTAATCTTCAGAGGGGATTCCCATTGCGTTTCTGTCAAGTTTCCCATTATTATTTTCATCGTGATAAGTAGAAATCGCATATTCGCCAGCAGGAAGATTATCAAATATTACAACTGCTTTGTTATTTTTAATTTCAGAAGCAAGGCTCTTGTAAGTTGTTTTCAGAAATGTTCCGTCTGAGTTATACAATCCGACTTTAACAGCTCCCGTATTGTTTTTTACACCTGAAACAGTAATAGTTAATTTTACATTTTGAGCAGACATTAAGCTGCAAATAAACAAGATAGTAAGGGTAATAATTTTGGTCATGATTTCTTTTTTTAAGTTTCTGATTTACTAAGGTTCTGCGATTTTATTTTTTTATTGATGATTAAAACTCTGGTTATTAATTTATACTTCAAAAGTATGCTGGTTTTTAGTCTTATGAAATTAAATGATACTGAGTTGTTGATTTTGGTTACTGAATTGTTTTTGTTTAAGATGCTAAGTTTCTGAGGAACTAAGTTTTTTCTCTTAACAACTGAATATCCTATTGTCTGAAAACCTCTTAAAGATTCTTTAACTGATTCTCATTTTTGTTCTGGCTAATGGTCCAGAAGAAACCTACGAAGAAGAATCTGTCTGCGGTTGGAACTATAGCTTGTCTTTGATAAACGCCGCTCGAATCCGGATTTCTGGCGTAATCGTATCCGAAAACGTTTTGTGTTCCTAAAAGATTTGAAACAGAGAAATAAAGGATTTTTTGTGTGGTTAATAAATACGCCCAGTTAAAACTTAAACTGTTGTATGATTTTGTTTTTCCATTCATAAACTGTGTTTGGTTTGGGTCATTATACGGGCGTCCTGAACTGAAACTGTTTGTAAATCCAATTTGCGATTTCCAGTCTGTTATAAAATATTTCGTTACAACTGATAAATTATGATTGGCTACAAAACTTGGTGTTACCATATTTGGAAAGTTTTTGTATTGTCTTTCCGAATCTATATAAGAATATGAAATCCAATATTCTAAGTTTTTATACAAATTGCTGTCTCTCCAAAGCAAATCGAAACCTTTTGCGTAACCTGAACCGTTGTTACTGAAAACAGAATTGTACTGAATATCCCTGGTATCGTACTGAACTAAATTCTTATAATTTTTATAATAGAGCTCTGTTCTAAGCAATTGTCCTGGTTTTGAAAACGTGTAATTCAAAATATAATGACTTGCTTTTTCGCTTTCAAACTGATGGTATTTTGAATATTTAATATAATCCACAACCGGAGTCTGAGTAAAATCTCCGTAAGCAAAAGAAAACTGACTGGTTTTCGAAAGTTTATAACCTAATGAAGCTCTTGGCGCAATATTATTTTCGTTTAATAAACTGTTGTTTGAATATCTTAAACCAACTTTCAAAGCTAAATTTTTAGAGAATGAAACATCTCCTTCTGCATAAGATGCAAAAATATTTGAATCGTAACCGTTTTCAAAAGACGTAGCAGTAGCAATATCTTCGTTGTATTTGGTAATAAAATAATCAGCACCAAAAGACAATCTAAAATAATTGGAAATCTTTTTTGACAATTTTAGTTTTAACTGTGCCGCATTTTCCTGACCCTCAATACCAGTAATATCATATTTCAATTTGTTTTTGCTGTATCCGTAACTGATTCCTGATGTCAGCTGCCATCCTGGCCCGATACTTCCTTTGTAAGATGAATTCAGATAGAAATTATTATTGTTCATATCTGTTCTGATCGGGTTTTCAAAATTGATATTTTTCTGATTTAAATCGAATTTTTCTGAATCGAAAGAAGCGTAAAGTTTGAAAATTCCGTTTGTAAATTTATATCTGTAAACCGTTTCGCCTCCTAAAGACTGATATGGATTATTCCAATCTACATTTTGTGGGATCACCGCCTGATAAGGTGCCAAATTAACGTACATCATATTTACACTTAAGGAACTTTTTTTCCATTTTTGTGTGTTTCCTAAACTCAAACCAACCGTCATAAATCCGATATCAGTTTTTTCGTGATCTTCTTCATCCTGCGTATTTAAAAGCAAAACACTAGATAATGCCTCACCATATTCAGCAGAATAACCTCCGGTAGAAAAAGCGATCCCGCTAAATAAGAAAGGAGAAAATCTGCTTCGGGTTGGTAAATTATTAGTTGTAGCACCGTATGGCTGTGCTACGCGAATTCCGTCTACAAAAGTTTGCGTTTCGTTTGCTTCACCTCCACGAACAAACAAACGTCCGTCTTCCCCCACACTTTGTGTTCCTGGCAACGTTTGTAAAGCCGCTATAATATTTCCGGCAGAACCTGCTGTTGTCACAATATCCAGTGGCTTTAAAACAGACACTCTTGCTTTTTCTCCAGATTCTAAAGTTCCGGCGGTGATGACAACAGCATCTAAAGCATTTATATTTTCTCTTAATTTAATTGTCTGATCTTTATAATTCGCAACATCAATTTCTTGTTTGAAAGTTTCGAAAAGTAAAAAGCTTACCACTAAAAATTTATTTCCGGTTTCTGTAGTTTCAAAAGAAAATTCTCCTGTTTCAGAACTCGTTGCGCCATCGTATGTTCCGTCCAGATAAATATTGGCACCAGCAACCGGTTTTCCTTTTTGGTCAAGAACTTTTCCTGAAATAGTATTTTGAGCGAAAATAAATGCTGCAAAAAATAAAAAGGGTATTGTTAAAAATAATTTGGTTTTCATGTCTTCTTTTGATTTTGATGAAGCAAATGTATCTCAACTATTCTTGTTAAAAAATATTAAATAACCCAATTGTAGATTTTTGGGGATGAGTTGTAAAATACTAATTTGTATCTTAGCTATGAATTGAAAAAAACATTATTATGTCAGAAAGTAAAAGAATTTCAAATCTATATCAGTCTATTTATAATGGAAATCCCTGGCTGGAAGTTACTTTAGCACATACGTTAAGAGATATTACTGCCGAACAGGCGTACAGGAAAGTAAATCCGAATCTGAATACGATTTGGGAAATTGTGAATCATCTTATACAATGGAGAAGAAACATTTTAAAACGTATGCAGGGAGAAGTAATCATCACTCCGGATCATAACTATTTTGTGCCTGTTCTGGATCCATCTGAAGCTGCCTGGGAGCAGTCACTTCAAAATCTGGCAAAATCACAAGAAGCCTGGAATACTTTCTTTGAAGATTTTGATGATGCTGATTTAGGAAAAATATATGCCAACAATAATCACACCTATTACGAACACATTCACGGAATCATTCAGCACGATGTTTATCATTTAGGGCAGATTGTTATTTTGAAGAAGATGCTTTAATCGGCAAAATAAATAATGAAAACAGAGAAAGAAAAAATGATCAGCGGTGAATACTATAATGCTTTTGATGCTGAATTAGTAAAAGGCCGCAGGAGAGCAAAAAACCTGCTTCATAGTTTAAATGTAAAAGAGTACAGGGTTACTAAAAAAGCAAAAGAAATTTTAAAGGAATTGATTCCCAATACCGGAACCGGTTTTTACATTGAGCCCCCATTTCATTGCGATTACGGATATAATATTATTGCGGGAGACAATGTCTATTTTAATGTAAATTGTGTTGTTTTAGATTGTGCAACTGTAACTATTGGGTCAAATGTATTTATTGCACCCAATGTTCAGATTTACACTGCGTCTCACCCACTTGATGCTGAATTAAGAAAAACACTGGAAAATGCTTATCCTGTTTCTATTGGAGATGATACCTGGATTGGCGGAAACACTGTAATTTGTCCGGGTGTAACTATCGGGAAAGGTTGTGTAATAGGAGCCGGATCAGTTGTTACCAAAAACATTCCGGATAATTCACTCGCTGTTGGAAATCCCGCAAAAGTAATACGAAAATTAAATCAGGAATCTGGATCAAATATATAATGCTTACCTTAAACAAAGTTCACCACATCGCTATTTTATGCTCTGATTATCAAAAATCTAAAACCTTTTATACTGAGGTTTTGGGATTAACCATCATCCGAGAAATATACCGCGAGGAACGTCAGTCATATAAACTTGATTTAGCCCTTAACGGCATTTATGTTGTTGAGTTATTTTCATTTCCAAATCCTCCCAAAAGACCTTCAAAACCTGAAGCTGTTGGTTTGCGTCATTTGGCTTTTGAAGTGATTAATTTAGATGAAACTGTTGCTCTTTTGCATTCTAAAAACATCGAATCAGAACCTATCCGTATAGATGAAACGACAGAAAAGCGATTTACTTTTATCGCGGACCCCGATTTATTACCAATAGAATTTTATGAAAGATGATCATTATTGAGATATTTCAACGCTATGCTATTAAAAACACACTGAAAGATTTTTCTCATATCCTTAATTTTAACATATTATACTGAGTATTTTTTATTTAAAACCCAATTTGATTCTCTAATTTTGTAATCCGCATAAAAAATGCGATACTACAAAATTTATAGTCTGATGAACAAAACGGCGCAAATCAAAAAAAATCATCAATTTATTAAGTTTCGAAAATTAGTTATTGTTTCCTTATTAATTGGCTTTCTCTCTGCTTTTCTCGGAATTTCACTTAAAAGAATTACAGAATATTACGAGGAAATCTTTTTTCACGAAGTATCGGTAAATCCCATTTTTTATATCATTTTTCCCGTTTTCGGATTATCCGTAATTTATTTCCTCAGACAATATCTTTTTAAGAAAAAAGAAAATAAAGGAATCAAAGAGGTTTTTGAAAGTACCGGTTCTAAATCTAAAAATTTACCTTCTTATAAAATCCCTTCTCACTTCATCAACGGATTGTTAACTGTTATTTTTGGAGGTTCAACCGGAATCGAAGTTTCTACAGTAGTCGCAACAGCAACCATTGGCTCTGTAGCCCACGAAAAAGAAAATGTTTTCCGTCAATACAAAACCGAATTAATTTGCGCAGGAGTTGCTGCCGGAGTTACGGCATTATTCAGCAGTCCGATTGCGGGAATTTTGTTTGCTTTTGAAGTTATTTCAAGAAAAGTGACCCGGGCATTTATCATATCAAATGTCATAGCAGTTTCTATTGCTTTTGGATTGCTTACTATCCTAAAAGAAGGACCTTTGTTTGCCATTTCAATCACAACATGGCATCTAAAAGCGATTCCGTATTTTATTCTTTTAGGAATTTTGGCCGGAATGAATTCTGTTTACCTGACCCGATGCGTTTTATTTTTTAAATCCCAATTCGGAAAAATTGATACGCATTATTACAAAATCATAATTGGCTCTGCGGTTTTAAGCATCTCACTATTTATTTTTCCGCAATTGTACGGTGAGGGATATCATGCCATTAAAACCAGTTTTATTGCTCCAAACCAAATTATGACATTTACTTTAGCCTTAACTTTTATTGGCATATTACTCCTTAAACCCATTGTAACCTCCATTACATTAGCTTCGGGAGGAGATGGAGGTGTTTTTGCACCAAGTCTTTTTATAGGGGCTTTTTTAGGATTATTACTGGCTTCGGTCTTAAATACTTTTTTTCAGGTTCATGTAATTCCGGTAAATTTTATGATTATCGGAATGGCTGCGGTATTAAGTGCCAGCATCCACGCACCTTTTACAGCTATATTTTTAGTATGCGGACTTACAAACGATTACACCTTATTTTTTCCGATTCTTGTCGTTTGCTTAATTTCGAAATACACCGCAAAAATGATTTATCCCTATACGGTATATAGTTATTCTCCAGGTATAACAAAATAATTTCAGGCTAATAATCCATCCATTAACAGAATCATCACCATTGTTACGTACAGCAAAGTGTATTTAAAAACATAACGAAAAATCAATTATAGCAAAACAAAATTACAAAATGCCCGTTCAAAAAATAAAAAGAGGATATCGCAAAACACGTTACATTCTTTACAAAGAAACTCTAGTTGATTATAAAGAACATTTTTGGTCTTTTTTAGGATCCTTTGTTGGGATCGGAATCCTGGCTTATATTCAATCGATGCATTTTTCAGGAAATGATGCGGTATATTTAATTGGTTCTTTTGGAGCTTCTAGCGTACTTGTCTACGGAATTATTCAGAGTCCGTTTTCTCAGCCCAGGAATTTAGTTGGAGGTCATTTAATTTCGGCTTTTGTTGGTGTTACAGTACATAAATTAGCACCAGATATTATCTGGATAGCCGCTCCCCTGGCCGTTTCTTTCGCAATTATTTTAATGCAGGTCACGAAAACGCTGCATCCACCCGGAGGAGCGACTGCATTAATTGCGATCATTGGTTCGGATAAAATAAAAAGTTTGGGCTATATGTATGTAGTATCTCCTGTCCTTATTGGTGTTTTGATTTTGCTTATTGTGGCCTTGATTTTTAATAATATGACAGCCAACAGGCGTTATCCAACTCATAAAAAATACAACAAACTTAGAAAGAGACTTTCAAAAGTTATTAGAAACTAATTTATAATAGTTATCTGTATATTTTTGTAATTATTATTGTTTGACATTTTAAATGTTATTTTTGGTAAAAATAATCTCACTTTAACCAAAATAACCTTAATGAAAAATAGAATTTTAGTATTATTATTTACAATTGTACAAACGACATTTGCCAGCAACATTCTTACTGAAAACCAAAAACTTGCCAATACCTGCAAAGTATGGGGGTTTTTGAAATATTACCATCCAAATGTGGCAAACGGAAGTAAAAACTGGGACAAACAGCTTTTTACAATTTTGCCTGAGGTAGAGAATGCAAAAACCAAAGAAGATTTTTCATTAATTCTCGAAAACTGGATAAATTCTCTTGGAGATGTAAAGGAAACCACACCAATAATTCAGTCAAAAGATATTAAGTATTTTGATAAAAACTTTGATTTGTCATGGGCTAGTAATTCTAAAGTATTTTCTAAAAGCCTTTCAAAGAAACTTAAGTTTATTGAAGTCAATAGATATCAAGGAAAACAGTATTTTGTGCAATATGACCCTGAATCTGATAACATTTTGAAATTTAACAATGACGTTAAATATCCAGATTTTAAATGGACAGATAAAAATTTACGCATTTTAACGCTTTTTAGATATTGGAATTATGTACAATACTTTTTTCCATATAAATATCAAATGGATCAAAAATGGGATATCACTTTAGAAAAAATGATTCCTCTTTTTATGGAAGCAAAAAATGAAGACGATTTTTATGACGCGATGCAACGACTAACCGTTAAACTTAATGACTCTCATGTTACGTTTTATAGATATTCAGACCAAGATTCTAATAAAATCTTAAATTATTTTCCAGCCAAATGTAAAATCATTGATGAAAAAATAGTTGTCACAGAAATTCTGGCAGATAGTCTGGCAGAAACTCAAAATATAAAAATAGGTACTGTTATTACTAAGGTAAATAACAAAACGATAAAACAAATCATTGCAGAAAATAGAGATTTAATTGCAGCATCAAATGAAGCTGCTTATCTAAACAAACTAACTGAATCCGCATTATCTGGATATTCAGATACTGTTGAGTTAGAATTTCTTCAAGACGGAAAGTATATAACAAAAACTATAAATTGGTATGATGAACATGATTCACACAGAAATGAATATAAAAAAGGTGCCAAAACTAAAAAAGAAAAATTTAAAGTTTTAGAAAATAATATAGGCTATGTTGATATGGGAATTTTAAACGTTAAAAATGTTCCTGATATGATTGAAACCTTACAATCAACCAAAGCTATTATTTTTGATGTCAGAAATTACCCTAAAAACACTAATTATACAATAGCTGAATACTTAAATCCAAAACCTACAGAATTTGTTAAATTTATTGACCCCGATTTAAGTTTTCCAGGCAGGTATATTTGGAGAAATGGCGTTGAAACGTGTGGCAGAATTAACCCTGAACATTACAAAGGGAAAGTAATTCTTTTAATAAATGAAAAATCGATTAGTCATTCTGAATATACAGCAATGTGTTTAAAAGCAGCCCCTAAAGTAACAATAATCGGTAGTCAAACTGCAGGAGCTGATGGTGCAAATGCTCGTTTTCATATTATGAAAGGTTTTCAAACATCATTTACATGTTATGGCGTTTTTTATCCAAATCTAAAAGAAACCCAACGTATTGGAATTGTTCCAGATATTGAAATTAAACAAACAATCAAAGGAATTCAAGAAGGGAGAGACGAGATTTTCGATCGTGCTTTGCAATTTATTGAGACTGGAAAGTAAATTACCAAAATCAAAAATCTTTTCAACAAATCTCACCTCACAATTCATATTTCGTTTTTTATATTTTACCTTTGACTTTTCAAAAAATACAAAGATTATGGTTTATAAATTTAGAGTCATTCTGGACGCCGAAGAAGATATTTTTAGAGACATTGCAATTCTTGAAGATGATACCCTTGAGGATTTACACAATGCAATTTTCAACGCTTTTGGATTTGACGGATCAGAAGTGGCTTCATTTTATACTTGTGATGACACATGGAATCAGGAAGATGAAATTCCGCTTTTTGACACAGGAGATATTCCAGGCGAAATCAGAACCATGAACGATTATCCGTTATCTAGTATTTTAGACAAACAAAATACGAAGATTATATACGTTTATGATTTCATCAGCATGTGGACTTTCTTAGTTGAACTGGCTGCTATCGAAGATGAACAAGTTGGGGTTACTTATCCTGAAACTTTATTTTCTCATGGTGAAATGCCTGATGAAGCTACAGAAAAAAACTTCGAATCTGATGATATGCACAATGATATCTACGGTGAATTTGAAGATGATTTAGATGAAGACGATCTTGATATGTTCGAAGGAGACGACAGCTTTGAGGATTTTGGTTTTGAGGAGAATTGGAATTAGTTTTTTGAAGATTCAAAGTGACAGAGTGACAAAGGTGCAAAGGCTTTCTTTTGAAAGCTAATATTTAAAAATGTAAGTTTTTACTTATTTTTGTGTTTGTATTTTTAAACATTAAATATGAAAACTTTTAGAGACCTTTTTATCTGGCAAAAATCTATGAATCTGGTAACAGAAATTTACCAACTAACAAATTCATTCCCAAAAGAAGAAATTTACGGATTGTCTTCGCAAATTAGAAGATCATCAATATCAATACCTAGTAATATTGCGGAAGGATACGGCAGAGATGGAAAAACTGAATTATTACGATTCCTCAATATTTCTATGTCGTCATTATTCGAAATGCAGACACAACTTGAAATTTCATTCAATTTAAAATATATAAACGAGTATCAATTCAGTAAAACAAACGGAGAAAGTAGAGAATTAGAACGAATGCTGAGCGCTTTTATAAAAAAATTAAAAGACCGCAAATAACCTTTGTCACTTTGTCACTCTGACTCTTTGAAACTAGAAAAAAATGATAAACCTTTTCAATACCCACATCGAAACCCTGGCGATACATCGCGTAGGAAATAAAAGCCGAAATGAAGCGATTTTTTTATCGGAACAGCCCTTTAATTTAAATGATGAAATTGTACCCTTGATAAAAGAGTACTTTTTTAAACCTTTTAGAGAAAAAGAAGAAAACTACTATCAGTTTGCACACGAAGTGGACCTGGACTACAACGACATGTTTAAATTTGCAACTGAAATTTTTGCAAATCCATCCAGTGTTCAGGAAGTTTCAAAAAAAATCACGAAGCATTTATACGAACAGTCCAATCATCCGCATATTAAAAACGGAGAGGTTTATGTAACCTATTTAACTAATTTAAGTATAGATAATAATGTAGTTGATGCCATCGGGATTTTCAAAAGCGAATTACAATCTGATTTTTTACAATTTGAAGAAAAAGACAGTAATCTTGAAATGATTTTACAGCAGGGAATCAACCTGAGTAAATTAGATAAAGGATGCCTTATTTTTAATTACAAAAAGGAAGAAGGTTACAAAATCTTAACTGTTGACAGCAACCGTTATGATGCACGTTACTGGCTTGAACACTTTTTATCTGTTGATGCTTTTGAAGATGAAAATTTCATTACCAAAAAATATTTAAAATTCTGCCAAAACTTTGCGAAAGATGTTGTTTTACCGGCAGAAGACAAGAAAGAAGAAGTAATGTTTATGAACCGATCTGTGAATTATTTCGCTAAAAATGATCAGTTTGAAGAACAGAATTTTCTAAATGAAGTATTAGATAACCCTGATTTAATCCCCGAATTTAAAAACTATAAAGTCGATAAAGGAGAAAAATACAGCATCGAAGATGTTACCTCATTCCCTATTGCTAACGCCGCCGTTTCTGACGCCAGAAAATCGATTAAAAACGTAATTAATCTGGATACACACATTCAGATTAAAATGGACTTTATTAATCCTGAAAGCGCAGAAAAATTTGTCGAAAAAGGCTGGGATGAAGAAAAACAAATGTATTACTACTTAGTATATTTCAATAAAGAAGAAAAAAACTAAGGAGGATTCATTTTCTATTACTTACTTAAACAAAAAACGGCAATTAAATCTAATTGCCGTTTTTTTATTATAATTCAATTTTATTTTTAAGGTATTCAAGCATTTGCATCGTTATCGGCTTAGAAAGAAAATCAATTATAATAGGATATTTTTTTGCTTTTGCTAAATCTTCAGGATTAATTGTAGAAGATAAAACGATAACATTTATAGAATTAAATTCCTCATAATCAGACGTTGTAAAATGATCTAAAAACTCCCAGCCTCCCATCACCGGCATATTCAAATCCAGAAAAATCAATTGTGGCTTTTTTACCGGCTGATCTTTACTATATTTTAAAGTATTGAAATATGATAAAGCTTCCTCGCCATTTTGAGCTGTGATGATTAAATCAGAAAAACCTGCTTTTGCAATTACTTTTTTAGACAGCATTAATGTAATAGGGTCATCATCAATACATAAAATTTCTTCCAGCATAAATTAATTTTTAAATGTTATGATAAATGAGGTTCCTTTGTTGACCTCACTTTCAACAGTAATTGTTCCTCCCATAGTTTCAACCTGCGATTTAACAAGATACAAACCAAGGCCTTTGCTATCGGGATAATTATGAAATCTTTGGTATAATCCGAAAACTTTATCACCATTTCTTTCTAAATCAATACCGATTCCATTATCAGTAAAAGTCAAAAAAACTGTCTGACCAACTTGTTCAGCGGTTATTGAAATTTTTAACTTTCTATTCTCAGATTTGTATTTGATCGAATTCGTTAACAAATTTAATAATATACTTTCAATATAAGCCTTATTAGTATTAAGTAATGGAACTTTATCCAGCTTAAGTTTTATTATAGGCTTATGTGTCTCTATTTGAAAAGACAACTGACCAAATACATTTTCAAAAACCTCAGACAAAGAAACCATTTCTTTCTGCATCGAAGGATTATCTTTTATAATGATCACCTTTACCAAATCATTAATTGTTTCATTTAAAAGATACGTTGACTTATAAAAACCATTAAGAATTTCCTGTAACTCAGGATTATCGATAGGTATATATTCAATCAGATTCAACAATCCCATTAAATTAGACAACGGAGCCCTAAGGTTATGCGAAGTTATATACGAAAACTGCTTTAAATCCTTATTATTCTGAGTTAATTCGCGAATTAAATGCTCTTTTTCGGTTTCCAGTTTTCTTTCTTCTGTAATATCCTGCTGAATCGATATCCAATGGGACAAAACACCCTCTGAATTAAAAATTGGAATCATAGAAAAACGAACCCAATACTCCTGTTTATCTTTGCTGTAACTTATGGTTTCAATTAGACATTCCTTTTCTTCCTTTATAGCTTTTAATACTTTTTTTAATGCTTCAGAATCTGAATTTGGCCCTTTAAAAACATTTGGCGACTGCCCCAGGATTTCATCGGATTCGTAGCCGGACATTTTAGAAAAAGCAGGGTTTACGTAAACAATTCTCGGAATTTTACCATCAGTAGAATTTGCTTCGGTAATCAAAATAGAATCTTTAGACTGAATAATTACGGTTTCTAAAAGTTTAAGCCGCTGTTCCTCTTCTTTTTGTTTTGTAATATCCTGAATAGCCCCTATCATCCTGATAGCCTTGCCATTTTCATCCTTTAAAAGAAAGCCTCTGTCCAAAACATATTTATAGTTTCCGTCTGCACACCTGAAGCGGTATTGATCCTGCCACTTTTCAGTTTTCTGTTCAATAAAAGAGTATAATTTAACAGACATCCTGATACTGTCTTCCGGATGAATTTTATCGAACCACCATTTCGAGGTCACACCTACATCTTCGTGTTTATATCCAAAAACAGTTTCTATTCCTTTATTCCATGTAATATAATCTTCCTGAATTCTCCAGTCCCATATTGTATCACTGGTAGCTTTTGCAACAATATCGTACTTTTCATTAGACTCTTTGATCTCTTCATTGGTAAGCTGCATTTTCTTTAAAATAGAGATATTTCTGTTTTCATTTTTAGCTAAAATGTAATTGAAAACAACTCCGGTAAAAAATATATAAACGATGTCTTTGACAAAGCTAAGATAAAAGAATTCAGCTTTTAAAGCGTAGCAAACCAACAATTTATGACACAATACAGCCATAAATAACGAAATGATAATAAATATCAGCGTAATTTGTTTAGGTTTACTTTTCATTACTCAAATATAGGAAAATAAACCAAAATTAACCAAATAGAGACATGTTTAAATCTATTGAATTATTACTATTTCGTTAAACTAATTCGCTGGCATTACGTAAACTATCCTCAAAACGTTTTTTTTATCAAAATAAAGTGTACCTTTGCGCCCATTAAAAATCACAGATGGAATCTATTAGAAACATTGCAATTATTGCCCACGTCGATCACGGTAAAACCACTTTGGTTGATAAAATTATGTATCACTGTCAGTTATTTCGTGAAAACGAAAACACAGGTGATTTAATTCTTGATAATAACGATTTAGAGCGTGAGAGAGGTATTACTATTACTTCTAAAAACGTTTCTGTTCAATATAAAGGAACAAAAATCAATATTATTGATACTCCAGGCCACGCCGATTTTGGAGGTGAAGTAGAGCGTGTATTGAACATGGCCGATGGTGTATGTTTGCTAGTGGATGCTTTTGAAGGTCCAATGCCACAAACTCGTTTTGTATTACAAAAAGCTATTGACTTAGGTCTTAAGCCTTGTGTAGTTATCAATAAAGTTGATAAAGAAAACTGTACTCCGGAAGAAGTTCACGAAAAAGTTTTTGACTTAATGTTTGAATTAGGTGCTGAAGAATGGCAGTTGGATTTCCCAACAGTTTATGGTTCTGCAAAAAACAACTGGATGTCAGATCATTGGGAAAACGTAACTGATAATGTTGAAGCATTATTGGATATGGTTGTTGAAAATGTACCAGCTCCTAAAGTTTCTGAAGGAAATCCACAAATGTTAATTACTTCTTTGGATTTCTCTGCATTTACTGGTCGTATTGCTATCGGTCGTTTAGAAAGAGGTGTTTTGAAAGAAGGAATGCCAATATCTTTAGTAAAAAGAGACGGTACTGTAACAAAATCAAGAATTAAAGAATTACATACTTTTGAAGGTCTTGGACGTAAAAAAGTTACAGAAGTAATTGCTGGTGATATTTGTGCTGTTGTTGGTGTTGAAGGTTTCGAAATTGGTGATACTATCTCTGATCACGAAAATCCAGAAGGATTAGCATCTATTGCTATTGATGAGCCTACAATGAGTATGTTGTTTACTATTAATGACTCTCCTTTCTTTGGTAAAGAAGGTAAATTCGTAACTTCTCGTCATATTAGAGAGCGTTTAACAAAAGAATTAGAGAAAAACTTAGCTATGAAGTTAGGTGAAACTGATTCTGCTGATAAATTCATGGTTTTTGGTCGTGGTGTACTTCACTTATCTGTTCTTATTGAAACAATGAGAAGAGAAGGGTATGAATTACAAATCGGACAGCCACAGGTTATCATCAAAGAAATTGATGGTAAAAAGTGTGAGCCAATTGAGGAATTAACAATCGATTTACCGGAAAACCTTTCAGGTAGAGCAGTTGAGTTTGTTACTATGCGTAAAGGAGAAATGCTGAGCATGGAAACTAAAGGGGAACGTATGATTGTAAAATTCAATATTCCATCACGTGGAATTATTGGATTGCGTAACCAATTACTTACTGCAACAGCAGGTGAAGCTATTATGGCACACCGTTTTATTGGATATGAGCCTTACAAAGGAGAAATTGCCGGACGTAACAAAGGTTCATTAATTTCTATGGAAAAAGGAAAAGCTATTCCATATTCTATCGATAAATTACAAGACCGTGGTAAGTTTTTCGTTGAACCAAATGCTGAAATCTACGAAGGTCAGGTAATTGGAGAAAACTCTCGTAGTGATGATATGTGTGTAAACGTAACTAAAGAGAAAAAACAATCTAACGTTCGTTCTTCAGGAGCTGATGAAAAAGCGAGAATTATTCCTCCAATCATTTTCTCTTTAGAAGAAGCTTTAGAATATATTCAAAAGGATGAATATGTAGAAGTTACTCCAAAATCTATCCGTTTGAGAAAGATTTATTTAACTGAAACCGACAGAAAAAGATTTAAAATCTAATTATATTTAAGTTTCAATATTCAAAAATCCCAAATTCCAGTTTAAAATGGAGTTTGGGATTCTTTTTTTTAACCTTTATTTAATTTCTAAAGATCAGAACTTAAATTTAATCTCGGAACTTTATCTTTTTTAACTAAAATCCGCTTTATGCTTAACGTAAATCATTTTTTTACTTTATACCAATTAGTTTTTAATACATTTCAATAATTTTTTAAAAAAACAAACAAATTATTTAAAACATTACAAATCCCTTTTTTTCAAAAGTTTGTATGAAAAGTAAACAAACAAAAATGTCCAGACCAGGACAATTAAAACAGAGAAATAGTCAACACTATAATCCTTCACATTATCAACTCCCATTTGATTGCCAATATTTTTAATTACTGACAATCTTGTAAATGGTTCAATAATTAAATTTGACATGGCTTCTAATGGAAAAAACTTCATAATAGTATATCCAATAGAGCTGTCGGGGAATATTTTAAATACTAAAATACCTTTCGCGATTCCTTCCAATATGCTCCAAACCAAAAGAAAACCCAATGCAAAAGCAGATCGTTTTACGAAAATTCCTAAAAACAAACAAAAAGAAAAGAAACCCGTCAACTTTATAAAAAAAGCCAGAAGATAATCTAAATCAGTAAAAATAATTCCAAATTCAGTATAAGATGAAAAACAAAGTCCCAAAATAAGACTCATTACGAAAACGAATATTGTAGAGCAAAATGCGAAAACAACAACTGTAAAGAATTTAGACAACACAAATTCTTTTTTGCTAAGCCCATCAATCAAATTTTGCTTTAAAGTACCATAACTATATTCGTTAGCCATCATAGACACTATTACAATAGCCAGAAAAAATTTCAGCCATGCGGCTACATATGTATTAAAATGCCAAATAAAAGGAAAATTAAAAATTCCCATTTCTGCTAAGTGAAATCTAAAAATTCCCAAATCAAATTTTATCGATGCAATTAAAGCTATAAATGAAAGTAAAATGAAATATGTTAGTGTCAATACTTTACTGGCTTTGTTTTTCCAGATTTTTTGGAACTCTATTGAAATAAGTCTGTTCATGGTTTAGTTATTTTGAGCGTTGGCATTTTTGGTTAATTCTAAAAACTGGGCTTCTAAACTATTTTTGCGCTTCACTAAATGGCTTAGGGCAATATCTTTTGAGAATAAAAATTTATTGAGTTCCGAAGCTGACAATTCAGATTTCAAATAAACCAAAATTTTTCCTTCTTCTTCAGCAATTCTGTCAACTGCAGGATGTTCATTCAAAATAGCTTTCAAAGTTTCATTGTCCTCAGACTGGACCTCAAAGAAACCTTCATTTGAAGACATCCCGTCAACAGAGCCAGAATACAGCATCTCCCCTTTTCGCAAAACCACTACGTGCGAACACACTTTTTCAACTTCGTCCAATAAATGTGAAGCCAGCAGAATAGTCGTTCCCTGTGAAGCAATTTTTTTAATAATATCACGAATCTGATGAATTCCCTGAGGATCTAAACCATTTGTAGGTTCATCCAAAATTAAAATTTCAGGATCATTTAAAAGTGCCGAAGCAATAGCCAGACGCTGCTTCATTCCTAAAGAAAAAGTACTGAATTTGCTATTTTTCCTTTCTGTTAAACCTACTAAATCAAGCTTTTCATTTATTTTAGAATAGTTAATACCTTTTATTTTACAAACCAGCTTCAGATTTTCTTCGGCGGTCATGTAAGGATAAAAATTAGGGCGCTCTATTATTGCACCTACTTTTTTTAAAGCTTCATGGGTTTGCATTTTACCACCAAACCAGCTATAATTCCCTGATGTTCGGTTTACAACATTCAGGACAATTCCTAAAGTGGTTGATTTTCCGCTTCCGTTTGGTCCTAAAATACCATAAACGCGTCCTTTTTGTATTTCAAAAGATATATTTTTCAAGGCCTGAATCCGCCCATATCTTTTATGAAGATTTTCAATTGTAAGTATGGTTTCCAAATTTATTTCGGTTTTAGTTTTTTAGTAAGACGTTTCAACTTAGATATTGTTACTCCTAAATAATAAATTAATGTAAATTTGCATTAAAGATATTGAAAATGAGCGAGCCTTTAATGCTGTTAAAAAAACCTACTTACCCTCTGACACAGCCTCTTTTAAGTTACTTAGAACGATACGAAAGAATCTCTAAAGTTTCTGTGTTTTATGATGACTTATTGCGCTTTTCAGGCTCTATAAATGTATATGATAAGAATGATGCTGACACTTTATGGATCAGAGTCTATTATAATGAATTTGAAAGAAATGAAATTGATCTGAACCTGAAGAAAATATATTCTCTTTTACATTCTGACGGAAATAGCGAAATTATCCAGTTTCTTAATATTGATGCCATTGATTACTGCACATTTGGTAATTCAAAACCTTTCCGTATTAAGGTTCGAAATATCCTTAACGATAATTATGTTCATTTTTACATCAAAAAAGCCGATGCATCGAGAATTTACGGACTGGAATTAGAAGATATTTTATCTCCGGACAAAATCAACTTTCTGGTTTATAATGATACATTGATTGAAGAACATATTATCGGCATTCCCGGTGATGTTTTCATGGGTACTTTATTGGATTCCTGTACAGAAACCGAAAAATCACAAATCGCAAAAGAGTTTGTAAAATTCAATGAACGCTGCATGATCAGGCTTTTAGGCGACATGCGTGCTTATAATTATGTAATTGTCCCTATCCACGATTTTGATCAGGTAGTGTATAAAATCCGTCCAATCGATTTTGACCAGCAATGTTATGAAGGCAATTTTAAAGTCTATCGTCCACAATTTTTTAAGGAAAATTATCCGATGATAAAACTGATTAAGGAAAAGCTGGAAGAACGTTCTATTATTCAATACAAAGACGAAGAACGTGCTATTTTAGCAAAGCGAATTCACTCTGCCGAAAACAGAATTAAAAAGCTTTTAAATATAATGTGTCATGATACTATTTCAACGGAAGGGCATCTGAATCAGCTAAAAATGGAATTGTACCGTTATACTAATGATATGAAATTTAAAAACGCGAAATCAATGGGGCATATCATGCATGCTGCTTTTGAATTTATTACACGTAATTTTAAAAACACCAACCTGATTTAAAAATTTATCTTATGAAAAAGTCTTTCTTAATTGTAACTTCTCTTGTTTTACTCGCTTGCCAACAGCAATCAAATAGTGATTTAAAAACGCTTTATTCGCTTCCTAAAAAGCTTAAGGAAGTTTCAGGAATTACTTATTTCCCTGAGAGTAATCTGATTTATACTTTGGAAGACAGCGGAAATAAAAATGAAATTTACGCTATAAATTCAGAAGGAAAATTAGAAAAGACTATCGCCATTACAAACGCTAAAAATGTAGATTGGGAAGATATTACAAAAGACACAGCAGGAAATATTTACATAGGTGACTTTGGCAATAATGATAATGATCGTCAGGATTTGTGTATTTATAAAATAGCTGAAAACGAATTAAACAAAGAAAATACTGTTGCTGAATATAAAGTTTCTTTTTCCTATCCTGAACAGACAGAATTTCCGCCTAAGAAAAAAGAATTATTTTATGATGTTGAAAGCTTTTTTGAATACCAGAATTATTTTTATCTTTTTACCAAAAACCGTAGTAAAGGTTTTGACGGAACTGCTTTTATTTACAAAATATTAAATGCTCCTGGAATTCAAAAAGCGGTTAAAATTGGCGAATTTAAAACCTGCAATAATTATAATCATTGTGTACTAACAAGTGCAACAATTAGTCCGGATGGAAAAAAAGTGGCATTGTTAAGTCACGATAAAATTGTAGTATTCAAAGATTTTACTGGCGATTCTTTCCATAAAGGAACTCAAACCGAAATTGCTTTAAATCATTTTTCACAAAAAGAAGCAATCGTTTTTAAAGACAATACTACTTTGTTAATTGCTGATGAGAAAACCAATAAAGTCGGCGGTAATGTTTATGAATTGAAATTAAAATAACTAAAAACTATAAGCCGCTCCTACAACAACTCTTCCTCTTTCATCTGGTGATTTGAAATACGAAACCCTGGCTGTAATTAGATTTACGCCGTTAAGCCAGATTCCGCCTCCAAAATCATTATGCCATTTTTTTGAATCTTCGCCATCGAGCCAAATACGACCATAATCAAACCCCGCTAAAATTCCATAAGTCAGGGGAGCGATTGTTTTTCGAATTTTTCCAAGACTTAGGCGCAAATCCGTACTTTGTGAATAAGACGTATTTCCTAAAAATCTTTCTGTTCTGTAACCGCGTAAATCTTTGTCTCCGCCTAGAGTGACACCCTGATAAAATTCGTAGTTATTATTTAAAATTGCTTTTGTCTTAAACAAAGTTGCAAAAACTAATTTGCCATGCGAATCGATTTTATGTACAAAGCTTAAACTACTTTCGACAGTAGGGAAGTTCTGTTTAGAGTTATCCAGATTTGTCAGCCAGCTGCCTGAAATCATAAAACCCATTCCTAACGAAGGTTTTGAAGCAAAATCAGCATTTTTAAAACTATATTTTATGGTTGCCCCTGCAAATTGCTGTCCGTCAAAAACATGAGGATTTACAACACCAGGCACGTCAATAAAACGTCCTTCTGTATCATCAACTTTCATTTTTTCAAAAACAGATTGAAAACTCAATTCACTTCCATAACGGCCAACGTGTCTTACAGCAGGTGCCACTCTTATTTTTTGAATACGAACACGATTGAAGTCCATTCCTAAATCCTTATCCTCATTTACTGTTTCATTTCCATATCCAAAATAATTGATTGCAAAATTTGGCGTAGTATATTTTGCTTCAACGTCAATAATCCAATTTCCCAATAATCCAGGGAAATGAGAGGTATAATCCAACTCAAAGCCACCTGTAGCAAAATAATAGAAACTATTTAAAACATGCCTTTGTGTATAAGGATTTTGTTTAAAATTATTAACTGTATAATTAAGATTGATTCCTATTTTCACACCATCGTCAGGATTAAAACCGGCTGTTGGTAAACCTGCAACAACATTATACTTCGGTTTTTCAAAATTATACAAATTCACATCGTAATCATCTGTAAGTACTTTTTGTGCTTTTTTATCAAGATTATAAGTATTGTTTTTTGATTTAAAATCATAAATCTTTAATCTTTTCCCATTATCAACAGCATATAAATCATTGTTTTGTCCTCCAATTAAACGAATTAAAATTCTTGAGTTATATTTTCCCTTTACTTCATAAACATCATCATCATCTAAACCGTAAATCCAAAGATTTTTAGTCAATTTATCGTTATAAACTTTGGTATAAAGCAGTTCTTCACCCTCTTTTTTAAGGCGATACACTTTTAGTTCGATGTTATTTTTAGAAACATGATTTAGAACAAACTTATCTTTTTTGTCTGTTCCTGCTATCATTACTGTTCGTGAAAGGACATCAGAATAGACTGCAGCATATTTTTGAAGCTCTTTTTTTCTGCTTTTCAATTTTCGTTTTATATCTTCAATAGTTTCATCCTGTACTTCTTTTGGCAGGTTTTTAAAAGCATTATCAATATCAGCATCCGAAAGATGGTCCTGAATATACTTTGCCTGTGCAATCCAGTCGCTTTTATCGGCTACTCTGACAAAAGCCAAATCTAACGGATAAGGTTCCCTATTAAGCCATTTTACATTATCAATTTTATCTTTAAAGCTTCGCATGTGCCGCAATGCGGGAATATTCATTAATAAAGAAAGTAAGGTACCATCATATTTTGTAAAAGCTTGGTCACGATCTCGAGGAATAGGTCTATATACAATTTTATCTCCTTCTTTATATTCTCCCCAGCGCCATTGATCCTGATGCCTGTCCCAATCGCCAATAAGCATATCAAACAATCGTGCTTTCATGTAATCTTTTTCATCAACACTGTATTTTTCATCCTTATGAAGATTTTTCATCATATCCTCTGTGCTGATAATATCATTTGGTTTTCCAAAACTTCGTGTATCTTTTTGATTATCTGCTGCCCTTTCTTCGATCATGTATAATGCATCACCAAAATTTGAATTAAACTCTTTTAAGGCATTTTGCTTCGGAATATAATACAAAACCGGATTAGAATGTGCTAATCCTAATTTATCAGCCATATTTCCAATTGAAAAAGGTGTGTAAGGATGTGCCGTAGTATAAAAGTCAAGCAAAAAATCCTCCGCATACGTATCCTGAAAATCTGTTTCGACATACTGATCCTTAAAAGCAACAGATTGAAGAAACTGTGTGGCGCTCTTTTTTAAGGCACGCATAACGTATTCTCTTTTCTTAGAATCCACGACTCTTAATGATATTGATTGATGTCCGCCTCCTTCTCTTACCGGTTTCAAGCCTCCTTTCAGTGTATCCAGGGTTGCAGTTTGAGCTTCTATTGGAAGACTGTAATATTGACGATAATGATTTCCAAAAAGAAATTTATGCACTGCACTTTTTCTGGTCATCTCTTCAGTATAAATTGAAGAAGAAACTGTTTTAGGAAAATCATTAGAGGCTTTTTTGATCCAGTTAAATTCTTTTGCTTTTATAATTTCACGTTCAAAAAGCATTTTTTCTTTATTATTTTCATTGCCATAGAAGTTTACTTTTGCATCCCCGCTTTTAAACAATGTCAATACTGCATAACCATTCCCTCCATAAGAGAAATCGTTTGGATTTATTGCTCTTGCTGCTTCTGATTTCGAACCTGCCCCGCTAATAATCTGATTGATATTCTCATTATTGATGAACTGCAGGTTGTGATCATGCCCCGAAACTACAATGATATTTTTTTGCCCCTGAATAAGTGCTTTTATTCTTTTCGAAAGAATGGTGTATTGCTTATTCTGAAGATCCTGCGGACTAATTCCTGATGTTTTTCTAATTAAATTAATCATAGAACCAATAACCGGAAGCGGAATTTTATTCTCTAAAGGAAACAATTGTTTCTCTAATGAAAACTGTCCGCCATGTGTACCATTACTCATTAAAGGATGATGCATCGCCAGAACTATTGTCTTTTCCTGGTTTTTATTCAAAATATTTTCAAGCTCATCAAAAAAGTCTTCCCTGGTTTTAATATCGCAATTATCATTTATAGTCGGATGGTCGTTCCAGTCTTCTAAAAACCACTGGCTGTCAATGGTAACTAAAGAAGTAATGCTATCCATTTTTACCTCTTCAATTGGGCAATTTTTTCTTGGTAAGAAAGCTTTTTTATCATTGAGATATTTCGTTACAAAATCAGCCTGAAGCTCTAGCCCTTTTGTACCATTATACCAATCGTGATTTCCAGGAATAAAAATGGTTTTTCCTTTAAAACCTTTAGTAAGTTTGAGCTGATTGGTCAGTTTGGTTTGTGCAGGTTTTACTTCGGCTTCTTTTTTGCTGTCCGGAAAACCTTTAGGATAAATATTATCTCCTAAAAATAATAACGTAGCTCTTTTACTGGATTTCTTCAATTTATTATGCAGCAATTCCAGTGTTTGCTGCGATTTTTCTTCATCTGCATTTCCAGCATCACCAACTAAATAAAAAGTGTGTGCAATTTTTATGGTATCTGTTGCGTTTTCGTTTTCGTTGGCGCTTACCTTTTTTCCATACTGAGCATGATGCGTTGCACACGAATAGATTAAAGACAAAAGTAAAAATGGAACAATTTGGCTTTTAATCCTTACAACAAAATGATTATCCAGAAACAATTTCATAATTTAGTGGTATAAAAATATTCTCTATGAACCTAATAGAACAGTCCGAAGATTTCGTTACTAATTTACTCAAAGATAAACTATCTGCTTTATATTCTTACCACAATTTTAACCATACATTTAGTGTGGTAAATGCAACTAAAGAACTTTGTGAAAAAGAAAATGTAAATCCTGATGACAGGGAATTACTTTTAATAGCAGCATGGTTTCACGATACCGGATATATTAGTGGATATGAAAACCATGAAAATGAAAGTATCAGGATTGCTTCTAAATTTTTAAAAGAAAAAAATCAAACAGATGAATTCATAAAAAAAGTAGGAGATTTGATTTCGGCTACAGCCAAAGAATATATTCCAAAAAATCATCTTGAAAAGATAATAAAGGACGCCGATTTTATCCATATTATTAGTCCCGAATATATTAGTACCTGCGAATTATTACGCCTTGAATTAAAAAACACAGGTATTGTAGATTTTTCAAATCTGGAGTGGGCGACAGAAAACTTCAATTTTTTAATGACAAAACATCACTTTTATACAGATTATGCTCAAAAAAACTGGCAGCCTTTGAAAGAAAAAAACTTAGTCAAAATTCAGAAAAAAATAAATAAGCAGAAAATCAAAAAAGCGGCTACAATTGAAGATGAAGACAAAAAAAAGGAAAAATCAGAAAAAACAGAGCGTGGTGTTGATACCTTATTTCGTGTCACTTTAGGAAACCATACTCGTTTAAGCGGGATTGCAGACAGCAAAGCCAATATTTTATTATCTGTAAATGCTATTATTATTTCAATTGCGCTTTCTTCTATCATTCCAAAATTAGACAGTCCAAAAAATGCCCACCTGGTAATCCCTACTTTTATAATGCTGATTTCCAGTGTGATTACCATTGTTTTCGCCATTCTATCTACCAGACCTAAAGTAACTTCGGGTATTTTTACACGCGAAGATGTTGAAGCAAAAAAAGTGAATTTGATGTTTTTTGGTAATTTTTATAAAATGCCTTTACATGAATATGACTGGGCCATGAACGAAATGATGAAAGACCGTGATTATTTATACTCTACAATGATAAAAGATTTATATTATTTAGGTTTAGTTTTGCAAAGAAAATATAACCTGCTCCGGATTGCTTATAACTTTTTCATGACTGGAATCATCATTACGGTAATTGCATTTGTAATCGCTTTTAAAAGCATTTAAAAAGCTCAACATTTAGTTGAGCTCATCTAATAAATCCTGATAGGTAATTTTCTTTGTTGCAGCATTGGTAACATTATTAATTACTTTTACACGAATTGCTCTCAAACCTGAAACCCCCTGAAGATCTTCCACTTCAAATTGTTCTATCGCAGGCTCCAGTATTTTTTTATGCTGTAAATATTTAATATATTTTAAATACTCCGCTTCTTCACTATTTTGAGAATATACGATTGTGATTTTTTCCTTCTCGGTAATTCTCTCTGCACTGCCTTTTATATGTGCTTTATCAATACGTTTTTTAACAACTTCGTATCTCGCGTTGTATGTTCCGTCAACATCAAAACGTTTTTCATCCATTCTAAAACGGATTGAAAGAGCAGAACTAAACACTAAAATAAGCGAAGTAACATCCAATTCATAAGGCAGGGATTCTTTAAGCTGGTGATGTTCCAGCTCCATTTCACATAAAGTCTGTAATTGCCACAAACGCAGATTATGCAGATACATAATATCAAAAGGTTTTGTAGGCGAAATTGAAGCTCCTATATATAAGTTATGCTCAACACCATCAGTTTTAAAACGTTCGTAATAATGCGGATATATTTGCTGAGCTTCTAATTGCTTTTTATCCAGAACCGAAGCCAGTTTTTTATTGATAATTGACATCGCATTGTCAAACTTCTTTCTTTCCTGATAAAACATTCCTGTTTTTTCGTCTAGACTTTCAAAGTATTGCTCTTCCAGTTTTTTATTGATGGCCGTATCTTTTGTGTTTTTTAGAATTGGGTGAATTTCCTCTTCTATATAACGTTGAATATATTGTTCAGTATCCGCTTTTAACGGCTGATCCAATTCATCCCGCAACGATTCCAATTCAAACTTACGCTGCTCCAAAAGCATCAGATTGCTGTTTGGTTTCTGATTTTCGAAAATCTCTAAAATAGTACTAAGCTGATTTTTCAAATCCCTTCTCACTGTATCATTCCTGTGTTCAGAAGAACCTTTTATATCGATTTGCCCATACAGCGGAAATACATTTTTAAATACAATTTCCTTGAAAATATAATCTTTGGCTGGATTTGTATTTTGAAAATAATTTTGAGATTCCTTTTTAAATTTCCAATATACACTAGGGTGAATTGTAGTATACTCTCGTTGAATAATGGCTTCAACCTGATGTTGCATATCGGTATTGTACCGGTCAATTGTATCGGTAAGATAAGGCAAAACCAAATCCAGTTTTGTAGCATTTACTGTATTTAAAGCTCTTGGAACTTTTGAAACCAATTCGACAATACCTAATAAATTTCCGTCCTTAATAACCGGAGCAAATACACAGCTCTGAATATTTTGCCTTAATAAATGTTCCCCAAGATGTTTGTTTGCCGATTCTTCAGTGAATTTCTGGACATTAGAAATCACAAAAGGTTCTTGGTTGTCCAGTAAATTTTCAAAAGAACAACCAAAAAAAGCGTTTTTACATTCTACTTCCTGATTTGTTGAAAGCAGGAAACTCTGCAACTGATTATCAAACTTAACAGGTCTGATAAATTTTTCTTCCTCCGGATTGTAGATGATAAAACCGACTTTTAGATCTGGAATTTTAAAGATTGATTTAAAGATATTTTCGATAATATCATTTGATGCCACTGTTTTTGTATCCGGTTTTAGCAAATTACTTTTCAAATTCGAAATAGCACTTTCTGTCGTGGCATCAAATAAAGAAACAATTCCAAAACCTTTTAATATCCAGCTTCCCGGTGGAAATTTAGCTTTCCAGAGATCAATGTCACTATAATTATCAATCAGTAAATCAATATCGTCTTGTGAGAGTTCTACCGAATTAGCTGTTGGAGTAATCTCCATAAAATCGGCATTGTACATAATACGGTAATGTTTTTCAATTCCACTTTCATCCGGAATATCATAGAAAAAGATTTTATTAAACTCTATATTCTGTTTATAATAGCTACTCAAAATCAGGCAGCAATTACTGATATAGAATTGGTGATCATCAAAATCACGGATTTCCATATAAAATTCATCGCCTGCATTGCGCAGAATTTTCTTAAATCGCTCGGTATAATTAAAAGAGATATTTTGAAAAGGAATTGTTACTGCCTTTATCTCATTATGAGTTAAAGCTGTTGGAAACAAGTCAGCCATTATATTTTTGATTAAAGCCTCATGATTTTTAATCAGACTGTAATCTTCTATTCCTGTCCTGAATTCCGGGACTGATTCTATTTGCTTTAAAATAGCTTTTGCATAATTTGAGCGATAATCTACATCAGACAAAGCGATTTCTTCAAAAGACTGAATTAATTTATGAAAAGAGATGATAGTTTTAAATGGACTATCTGTGTGCAAAACAGGTTTCATCTGAATTTTGTTTTAGAATACAAAATTAGCAATTAAGTCAATCTGTTTTCTATTTCTTCTGTTTTATTTTCGATCACCTTTCAATTCAAACTTATTAAAACAAAAAAAGTCCTCGTAAGAGGACTTTTATATTTTAAGAATTGTAATTAATTACAATTTAGCAACATGTTTCGTTAATTTAGACTTCAGGTTAGAAGCTTTGTTATCGTGGATGATGTTCTTTTTAGCTAATTTATCAATCATAGAGATTACAGTTGATAATTTAGAAGCTGCATCAGATTTATCAGTAGCTAATCTTAATGCTTTAATAGCGTTACGAGTAGTTTTATGCTGGTATCTGTTAAGAACTCTTCTTTTTTCGTTGCTTCTGATTCTTTTTAATGCTGACTTATGATTTGCCATTTTTCTTAATTTTAGATGTAATAATTTATTATAGATACTAGTTAAAAAAGAAAAACCTCCCACAATTGCAAAACAATCACTTTGGTTTTAACTAATAAAACAAAAACCGAGACACCAATTTCTATTTTACAAAACTTATTCACAACTAATTTTAGTAGTCCGTGGGGGAATCGAACCCCCCTTACCAGGATGAAAACCTGGCGTCCTAACCGATAGACGAACGGACCAATATATCAAGTAAAATACTTAATCTGCAAGAAAAAAAGTAGTCCGTGGGGGAATCGAACCCCCCTTACCAGGATGAAAACCTGGCGTCCTAACCGATAGACGAACGGACCGTGTTTCTCTAATGCGGATGCAAAAATACAACTATTTTTAAGATGTACAACACCTGATGTAAAAAAAAATATTTTTTTTTAATATGCCTTAGCAAACAACACTCTTTTTGTAGACGGATTCCCAGTAAACACACAGCTTCCCACCTCTTCTGCATGACTTAAAGGAATGCATCGAATCGTTGCTTTTGTCAGGTCTTTTATTTTCTCTTCGGTTGCAGCGGTACCGTCCCAATGAGCCGAAACAAATCCGCCTTTACCATCTAAAACCTGTTTAAACTCCTCAAAACTATTTACTTCCGTAATATGGTTATTTCGATAGTCTAATGCTTTATTAAACAAATCCGACTGGATTTGCTCTAATAATTCATTTATATAATTTACAATTCCTTCACCAGAAACCGTCTCTTTTGTCAAAGTATCGCGTCTTGCTACCTCAAAAGTTCCGTTTTCTAAATCTTTTGGACCTACTGCAATTCGAACAGGAACTCCTTTTAATTCCCATTCAGCAAACTTGAATCCCGGTTTTTGGGTCGTTCTGTCATCATACTTAACTGAAATTCTCAGCTTTCTAAGTTTAGCCGTCAGGTCATTAACTGCTGCTGTTATTTCAGCCAATTGTTCATCTGTTTTATAAATTGGCACAATTACCACTTGTATAGGCGCTAAATTTGGAGGTAAAACCAGTCCCTGATCATCGGAGTGTGTCATCACCAAAGCCCCCATTAAACGGGTTGAAACTCCCCATGAGGTGCCCCAAACATGCTCCTGTTTTCCTTCTGCATTCGCAAACTTAACATCAAAAGCTTTTGCAAAATTCTGACCTAAAAAGTGAGATGTCCCTGCCTGCAATGCTTTTCCATCCTGCATTAAAGCCTCTATGCAATATGTTTCATCTGCCCCGGCAAAACGTTCTGTTTCGGTTTTCACTCCTTTTACAACCGGAATCGCCATAAAATTCTCTACAAAATCCGCATACACATTCATCATTTTTTCTGATTCCTCTACCGCTTCTGCCTTTGTAGCATGCGCAGTATGTCCTTCCTGCCATAAAAATTCAGCAGTTCTCAAAAATAAACGCGTACGCATTTCCCAACGTACTACATTCGCCCATTGATTAATCAATAAAGGTAAATCTCTATACGATTGCACCCACCCTTTGTATGTAGACCAGATAATTGCCTCACTTGTTGGACGAACAATAAGCTCTTCCTCTAATTTAGCATTCGGATCAACCATTAGCTTTCCAGGTTTATCAGGATCATTTTTTAATCTATAATGCGTTACAATCGCACACTCTTTTGCAAATCCTTCGGCGTTTTTTTCTTCAGCTTCAAACATGCTTTTTGGCACGAATAAAGGAAAATATGCATTTTGATGTCCGGTTTCTTTAAACATTCTGTCTAATTCAGCCTGCATTTTTTCCCAAATAGCATATCCGTACGGCTTAATCACCATACAGCCTCTTACACCTGAATTTTCGGCTAAATCTGCCTTAACAACCAGTTCGTTATACCATTTCGAATAATCTTCTGCTCTTGTAGTGAGGTTCTTGCTCATATTGAATATTTTGGCACAAATTTTGTTTTATTTTTTTTAACTAAATAGTTTGGCAAAACTAACTATTTTTGTAATGTGCAACAATAAAAAACACCACAGATATGAAAACTTATACTTCACTCCGACAAAACTCAGCTTATTTCTATCTAATTGGATTGTTGAGTTTTTTATTAGCATCGTGTGGTTCTTACCAAAACAGTTCGTATAATGATAATGATGGAGTTTATGGCAATAGCCGTAATTACACTCAGTCAAATACTACTCCTGCCAATAATCAATATCAGGATTATTTTAAATCACTTCAAAACGACGGAATGCCTACCGAAATATTTACTGACGTAGACAGCTATGGTAATTACGCAGAAAATGACAGCACACAAGTTACCTCAGTATCATCTTACCCTTCATGGGGAAGCAGCAATTCAGAAGTCTCAGTCAACGTTTATTCCAGCCCAATGTGGTCAATGGGATTTGGTTATGGCTTTGGATATCCATATTACGGATGGGGAGGATACGGAGGCTATTGGGGTTATTCCGGATACGGATGGGGTTATCCTGGATACGGATGGGGCTACCCTGCTTATTGGGGACCGGGATGGGGATATTCCGGCTATTGGGGACCTGCTTATGGCTATGGATACAGATATAACAACTATTCCTATAATTACGGAAGAAGAGGATCTGCTGCTTACTATGGCGGAAGAAATTATACGTCAAACAGAAGCTATAGCACAAATAGAAGTTACAACACAAGCAGAAGCTATAACAGCAACAGAAACTACACTACAAACAGAAGTTACAATACAAACAGACAAAACACCTTTTCAGATTACAGAAGAGGATCATCAACAAACAGAACATCAAGTCCTACTTTTTCAGACAGAAGAAGCTCAAATCAAAACAATAGCAGTTACGATTCAAGCAGAAGATCAAGTACTACTAACTCAAACAGAACTTACAATTACAACAACAATAGCAGCAATTCGTCAAGAAGTTATTCAGCACCTAGTTCTTCCCCTTCCCGTTCATACAATAGTAGCGGCGGCGGTGGCGGAAGCATGAGATCCTCTGGAGGAGGCGGTGGTGGCGGCAGATCGTATGGTGGCGGTGGCGGTGGAAGAAGGTAACAATTTCATTCTTCAGCGTATTTAGTTACAAATCAAATTCAACAAAAAATGAAAAAAATATTCATCCTAATTATAACAGGATTAACTGCCAGCGTCTCTTATTCTCAGGAAATTTCGGATGGTGTACGATACGCACAGGATAACATAAACGGAACTGCCCGTTTCAGAGCTATGAGCGGAGCTTTCGGAGCTGTTGGCGGAGATTTATCATCGTTATCTGCAAACCCTGCAGGATCTGCAATATTTAACAACAACCAGGCTGGACTGACTTTTAGCAATCAGAACATTAAAAACAATTCTAGTTATTTCAACAATGTAATGTCTGCAAAAGACAATTCATCGGTTTTAAATCAGGCCGGAGTTGTTTTTGTATTCAACACCATGAATCCAAACAACAACTGGAAAAAAATAACTATTGGAGCCAATTATGAAAACACAAACAATTTCAGCAACAAAACAGTTTCAGTAGGAACCAACACAAACAATTCTATAGATGATTATTTTTTAGCATATGCCAACGGAATAGAACTAAGAAATACAAATCTGGATTATAGAGATCAATCCTACAGTCAACAACAGGCTTATTTCGGACTTAGAGGAAAAGTTATCATACCGGCTTCTAATACTGCCAATAATACACAATACCTAACAAATGTTCCTGCAGGAAGCGACCCTGCAAAAGGTGAATATTATCAGGAAAACGAAGTTCATACTGTTGGATACAACAGTAAATTAAGTTTTAATATAGCAACATCCTATAATGACAGACTTTATTTAGGAGCTAATTTAAATGTCCATGTTACGGATCACAGAAGCACAAGAACTTTTTACGAGGACAACGCAAACCCATTGCAAGTCAGAGAAACAATTTCGAATTTGCGTTTTAATAACGAAATCTACACATATGGCAATGGTTTTTCATTTCAACTGGGAGCAATTGGAAAAATCACAGATTCTTTTCGAATTGGTTTAGCATACGAATCGAATACATGGTATGAGTTATATGATGAAATTACCCAAAGTTTATTTACCACAACAGAAAATAGCGCAAATGAGGTTTTTGATTATACTGTAAATCCTAATATTACCAACGTTTACAAACCTTACACCCTGCAGACTCCGGGAAAATTCACTTTTAGCGGGGCTTATATATTCGGAAAAACCGGTTTAATTAGCGTTGATTATTCTATTAAAGACTACGGAAATACTAAATTCAAACCGACGAGTGATTCAGGATTCAGAGAACTGAACAACGACATAGACAACCAACTAACAACAAGCGGTGAATTAAGAATTGGAGGCGAGTACAAAATCAAGAGATTAAGCCTGCGAGGCGGATATCGTTTTGAAGGAAGCCCTTACAAAGACGGCAAAACAATTGGGGATTTAAACAGCTATTCAGGAGGTTTAGGGTATAATTTTGGAGGCACAAAAATTGATCTTGCCTATTCTTACACTGAAAGAGAAACCAATGAGGGATTTTTTGCAACTGGCTTAACTAATCCGGCAAAAATCAATTCTAAACTCAATAATGTTTCCCTGACTTTATTATTTGAATTGTAATTAAAAATCAAAATAGAAGATTGAAAATTTCCGTCTGGTCTTTACCCGGCGGATTTTTTTTAGCCCTGATGGGAGCGGCATCCTTTTGTGGTGGGGTTCACCACAAAAGATACAGCGGACAGCAGGAATAGCTTCATAAAAAACACCTAAATGAAACCTAAACAAGCGGTGTTTGAATAAAAAAGTGTAATTTTGCACTCCAATTTATAAAAGTATGAGAACCAAGTCTTTAAAAAAGAACAAAATTAACGTAATCACTCTTGGGTGTTCGAAAAATGTATATGATAGTGAAGTGCTTATGGGACAGCTTCGTGCAAACGGAAAAGAAGTACAACATGAAGCACCTGAAAAAGAAGAAGGAAACATTATCGTAATCAATACTTGTGGTTTTATAGATAATGCGAAAGCAGAATCTGTAAATATGATTTTGGAATATGCTGATAAAAAAGACAAAGGTTTGGTTGACAAAGTTTTTGTAACAGGATGCCTATCCGAACGTTACAGACCTGATTTGGAAAAAGAAATTCCGAATGTAGATCAATATTTTGGAACAACAGAACTGCCTCAGCTCTTAAAAGCGCTGGGTGCAGATTATAAACATGAATTGCTAGGAGAACGTTTAACGACTACTCCCAAAAATTACGCCTATTTAAAAATTGCTGAAGGCTGTGACAGACCATGCAGTTTCTGTGCCATTCCGCTAATGCGTGGAGGACACGTTTCTCAACCAATCGAAAAATTAGTAAAAGAAGCACAAGGTTTAGCTAAAAACGGCGTAAAAGAATTGATATTAATAGCTCAGGACCTGACGTATTATGGACTTGACCTGTATAAAAAAAGAAATCTTGCAGAATTATTAGAAGCATTAGCCGCAGTTGAAGGAATTGAATGGATTCGTTTGCACTACGCTTATCCTACCGGTTTCCCGATGGATGTTTTGGAATTAATGAAACGCGAGCCTAAAATTTGCAATTATATTGATATTCCGTTGCAGCATATTTCGGATAACATTCTAAAATCGATGCGTCGCGGAACAACTCAGGCGAAAACGACTCAGTTACTGAAAGATTTCCGTGCTGCGGTTCCGGGAATGGCCATCAGAACCACTTTAATTGTTGGATATCCTGGTGAAACACAAGAAGATTTTGAAATTTTGAAAGATTTTGTTCAGGAAATGAAATTTGACAGAATGGGCTGTTTTGCTTACTCTCATGAAGAAAACACCCATGCTTATTTATTGGAAGATGATGTCCCTGCTGATGTAAAACAAGCCAGAGCCAATGAAATCATGGAATTACAATCACAAATTTCATGGGATTTGAATCAGGAAAAAATAGGCCAGATTTACAAATGTATTATTGACAGAAAAGAAGGCGCTCATTTTGTGGGAAGAACAGAATTTGACAGTCCGGATGTTGACAATGAAGTCTTAATAGACGCCTCAAAACATTATGTAAAAACTGGCGAATTTGTTAATATAAGGATAATAGAAGCAACAGAATTTGATTTATACGGAGAACCTGCTTAAATTTACGCTAAACAATCATCAATTTTAAAGTTTATGAAACCTATTCACTCCATTTTTATTTTAGTTTTCACTTTATTAAGCTATCATTCTGTTTCAGCGCAATATGGAAATGGCTACAATAATGGCTATGGAAACGGTTACGGCAGAGGCGGCGGAATGGGCATGGACAGAAGCATGATGCAAGGCCCCCAAAGCAGCCCGAGCAAACCAAAAGAAGTTCCTGTAGAAGAAACAGCTGCGAAAATTGTGGAGCAGATGAAACCCGAAGTAAATCTTGATGAACTACAGGTTATTGCCATTACAAACGTTCTGGCAGACAGCATGAGAGAACAAGGTGTTCTTTTGAAAAACGAAAGCAGCAGCCAGGATCAGAAAATTGAACAAATCACCGCATTAAGAGAAGTTACAACTAAAAAAATTACCGCTTTCCTAAACCCAGGACAGATTGAAAAATACACAACTTTTATGGCTAATTTTAAAGAAATAAAAAAGCCAAAATCTAAAAAGAAAAAAGATAAAGAGTCAAAAGAAGTCAAAGAAGATACTGAAGCAGTAAAGCCTGCCGAATAACAATCCTGACTCAACCTTAAATGTAATTAAAGCATGTTAAAGAAACATTTTTTTTATCTGATTTCAGCCATTATTATTACTTCCTGCGGGACAAAAAACCCATATAAAACTACTGAAAAAGTTTACGATAAGCAGCTTAAAACTTTAGAAAATCAAATTACAAGTAAAGAAGTTCAGCCAATACCACCAGTTGTTCCGCCTGTAGTTATAGACACTACTTATGCTTCTCAATTAGGGATCGTAAAGGATACAATTTCAAAAACAGGATCTACTTCTTTATTAAATGGCATTACAACAGAATGGATAGGAACTGTCAATTTCAATTTAAGAAAACCAAGTTTTATTATTATTCATCATACTGCTCAGGACTCACTACAACAAACTGTTAGTACGTTTACAAAAACCAGAACTCAGGTTAGTGCACATTATATCATTTCTGAAAACGGAAAAGTGGTTCAGATGTTAAATGACTATTTGAGAGCATGGCATGCCGGTGCATCAAGCTGGGGTAAAAACACGGATTTAAATTCCTCATCAATAGGAATAGAACTTGACAACAATGGTTTCAAACCTTTTACAGAAGCTCAAATTAGCAGTTTAGTGGCCCTTTTGACAAAACTGAAAAAGGATTACAATATTCCGACACAAAATATTTTAGGTCATTCTGATATTGCTCCAGGAAGAAAACAAGATCCAAGTGCTTTATTCCCATGGAAAACTTTAGCAGAAAAAGGATTCGGAATTTGGCCTGATGAAGTTCTGGAAGAAGCGCCTTTTGATTTTAAAATTGAACCTGCATTACGAATTATTGGGTATAATACCAAAAATCTTTCAGCAGCGATTCAGGCTTTTAAACTGCATTATATTCAAACAGACACTACAGCTATTTTGGACCGAAAAACAATAGACACCATTTATTCTATTTACAAAAAGCAACTTCAATAGACGGCATCATTTAAAATAAAAACGCATTCCTGATAAAATTTAGAGAATGCGTTTTTTTTTATTATTAGATTTTCAAGACTTGTAAAATACTATTCAAAAAAAATTATCCGAAACCCCTATTCAATCATAATTACGACATTCCTGAGGCAAAAAAATCAATCCTTACTATAAAACTTAAGTACTACTACTTTAACATTAGAAACAAATAAAAACACTGAGCATTTGAATCTGCTTATTCATTATACAAATGATTTAATACCGCTCATGCTAATCTTTTTTTCATAAAAAGTCGTACACAAAGATTTATTTAGGTTAAAGATTTTTCTTAAGCATGTTTTCTTTCGCTGTTATACTAATATTGTACCGAATGAAAATCATAAATTCAAACATATAAAAAAGCTGCCAAAAATGTATAATTTTTGACAGCTTCCAAAAAAAAAAAAAAAATATCAATCTTTATCTCTTTTCCAGAAAGAGTATGTTTTATAATTGATTTTAGAACCCGTAAACTAAAGCCAGAAGTACTTGAGAAGCAGATTTAGCAGGCGCTAAATTAGAATCTACGAACATAACTTCATCTGAATTAGAATCTAGTCTAAATTCTGGTATAATTGTCAAACCATTTATTTTATAATTTCCTGATAAAGTAAAGGCTGTAACATTAGTATCTCCAGAACCTTCTTTAAATTTAAAATATTCACCACGAACTCCTAATGAAAAAGCATCACTGATTGCATAAGATGGATACAAAGCCGCTCCTGTATAACCTACATCACCTTCATTTGAAAAATCAGCAGCGTTTAAACCTAATTTGAATTTATCTGTTAATTGAAATGATGCAGTCAAATCAACAATAGTACCGCTTACTGAACCATCCATAAAATTCAAATAAGCACTTGCCTTATCACTTACATAAGAAAATTGACCACCGACAGCATTTAATCCTTTTTGAGGATCTGCCTGATATGTATTCCAGGAATCATTAAATGCACCTACCATTACTCCAAATTTCTCAGTTATGGCATAATTTGCTTTAACACCTGCATTTTGGAATGGACCATTGGTAAACATATAAGAAGTAGAATAATGAAAGTTCCCTACAGGAGAGATCACCTCATAGCCAATAAATGTTCCCATATAACCCGCTGTCAAAGTCAGTTTATCTGTAACTGCATAACTAGCATACAAATTTTGAATATGAAATGATTCTCCAGAAGTTGTTGCGTTTGGAATAATATCACCATTTTCATCAAATACTACACCTGGCTGACTTGGAAGCGATTGTCTTTGACCTCTTGGTCCAAAAGAAATTTCACCAACAAAAGAAATGTTTTTTATTTTTTTCTTCAAAGCGATATCCAACATCCCTAAAGAAACGGAATTATGGTCTGTTGCAAAACTTGTCGGAATGTTAGGGACTTTAGCAAAATCATATTTGTAATATATATCACCTGAACCTGAAATTTCTAAAGGAGTGGTTTCTGATGTTTCATCTTGCGCAAATGCAAAACTTGTTGTTAGGGCTAATGATAAAATACATAATACTTTTTTCATGTGTAAATTGGTTTTAGTTATTAATTGATTCTGGTTAGTTAAATTTTTATCTTTTTATAATTACGATTGCTTTTTTTGAACTTCAAATCGGTCTAAATCATCATCATTTTCTTCAGCGAATTTATTAACTTTTGTATGAGTAGAATAATCGAAAACTATTTTTTTAATGTTTTTAGAGCAGAATTACGGATTACAAAAATTAAATTAAAAATAATCGTTATTTGATATTTATAAGGATAGCTTTTTAAAAATTCAACAACGCTTTTTTCAATATTAAGTCTTAAAAAATAGGGTTTAAAAGTTTTAAAATAATAAAATAGCCACTTTTAAATCTTTTTTTTTAAAACAAAAAGAAACACACCCTAAAAAAAATAGGGGTTAACTCAAAAAAATACATAAAACAAAAATAAATAAAAAAGAATACCATTAAATAACAGCTAAAAATCAATCAAATAAAATTCCTACAAAAAAATACACGAGATCAGCTTAGATGAACCGCTCTAAAAGACCTTTTAAAACAGAGAAAGCCTGTTAAAACAAACAGGCTTTCTTATAATCTAAAAATAACTGATACTACTTCTGACTATTGTATTTTATTAAAAACTTACGAACTTTAATTCCTGATTCTTTCAGATCAGTATTCTTCCATTTTCCTTCCGATTTTGCAGATTTTTTCAATATTGAACATGTTTCATCTTTATCAGAAACCGACCAGGTAATCCAGCTTAACTTTCGGGATTCCATCCAATCGATGTATTCCTTCCAAGCATTCATATTTAGAGGTCCGTCTCCAGTAGCCTCCATACCGGCTGATTCTGAAATAAAAACCGGAAGTCCGTTTTTGATTGCTTCATCGGTTCTGTCTCTTAATTCCTTCCCATGTGTTGCTGCATAAAAATGCATCGTATACATTATATTATTGTATCCTAAAATAGGATCTGCTGCCGGAAGATGCACATCCTGATCCCAGTGCGGGGATCCAACCAGAATAATATTTTTAGGATCATTACTTCTTATTATCTTAATAACTTCTTCAGCATACGACTTAATTTGTGGCCAGGTTTCATCATCCGGTTCATTGAAAACCTCATAAATAATATTTGGATACTTCGAATACTTTTTAGATATCTCAGCAAAAAAGGCTTTTGCTTCTTCTAAATTTATATTATGACTGTGCCAGTCTATAATTACATAGATATCCGATTTTATAGCCCCTTTTATAACTGCCTCAATTTTATCTTTCGAAAACTGCGGCTCCTTTATATAAGACATGTTTCCTAATTCGATTCCCATAGCCGCACGAACTACGTTACAGTTAAAATCTTTTTTTAGCCATTTAACTGCTTTTTCATTATAAAATCTGGGCCACATGCTATGCCATCCAAAACTCATTCCGCGTAAAACTACCGGATTATTATCCTGATCAACTAATTGAGTCCCCTGAACACTTAACTGACCATGTTTTTTCACAAATTGAGCATTGGTAAAACAAAACATTAATAGTAAGGTATAGACAAAAAGTCTAGCTTCTGTTTTCATATTAAAGAGTGTTATGGAATTAATCGTAATGTAATTACATCATGAGAATCAATATCTGCTGTAAAATTCTTTTTGGTATTACCGATTTCCTTATTTTTCCAAAGATCTTTCAGTTTGTAAAGTGTTTTACCAAAATTTGCTTCATAACCAAAATCAGTATCTTTAATTATATGCTTTTTCCAGTCAAAATTGATTTTTTTGGTAATATCACTTCTGTTTAAAAAAGTAACTGCCCAATTCCTGTCAGATAATGGTTTTACCCAAACTTCCACTCCGTCCTCTGCCAGATATTTAAACCCCTGGATACCTAATTTATCCTGATTTACAGCAATCAGTTCTTTATTGGTTAAAATTGCTAGTGTTTCTTTTGACATCTTTCTGTAATCATTTCCACTGAACAATGGTGACGCCAGCATACACCAAATACTAAAATGCGCCTTATCTTCAATATCATTCATTTCATTCCCTACTTCCATCATGTCAAAATCATTCCAGTGATCAGGTCCGGAATATTTACGGATATCTTTGCGCATGTCTGCAATTTTCATAAATCCCCAGGAAGACCAGTTTTCTGGATGTTTGAATTCACAGTCAAAACAAGGATAAATATCTCCCGAAATTCTCCAAAGATTCCCAACCGGTTTTCCCCATTCCCAAGGCTGATTGTCTCCCCATTCGCAAAGACTGAAAACAATTGGTCTTCCAGCAGTTTTTAACGCATTACTCATGGTTGTGTATGCCTCAGGAGCAGTTATTCCTTTTGTATTACACCAATCGTATTTTAGAAAATCAATCCCAAGCTTCGCATAAAAACGGGCATCCTGATATTCATAACCGCGTGTTCCAGGATAACCGGCACAAGTTTGCGTACCTGCACAATTATACAAACCAAATTTCAAACCTTTGCTATGCACATAATCAATAAGTGATTTCATTCCGTTTGGGAATTTAGCCGGGTCAGGAACTAAATCTCCATTTACGTCACGTTCTCTGGTCATCCAGCCATCATCCAGTACTATATAATTGTAGCCCGCAGCTGCCAACCCTGATGACACCATAATATCAGCGGTTTCTTTTACCAGTTTTTCATCAATATTAGTTGCGAAAGTGTTCCATGAATTCCAGCCCATTGGCGGTGTCATGGCGAGACCTTCGAATTTCCCACCTGTTTGATTATGTGTATTTCCCTGACTAAAACCTAAAACCGAAGTAAGTAAAGTCAATCCTAAAACTATTTTTTTCATTTTTTTAATTTAAAGTCTTTCATAAAAAAGATATTCCCTAATTTTTCAACTAGGGAATATCACATAAACTAACTCAAAAGAAATCTCTTATTTTAATACAAACCCTATATCATCAAATAATACGGTATTACCACCATCACTATTTGATTCTTGGAAGGTAAGCATTGTAAGGCTGGTTGGGTTTCCTAAATCGCTAAAAGGAATTTCCAGATACACCCATGAAGTTGTAACAGGCAATACATAATTTACACCGCCATTTACATTAAAATTAACTCGTCCGGTTTTTGAACCTTTAATAGCAATACGTAATGCTTTGTACGGAGTTAAATCAACATTAAAACCCCAATTTCCTCCATCCCATTGACCAAATTCCCACTTCCAGGATTTTTGGCCTTGATAAGAATCTCCGCCAAAATCAAAATTAACACCTTTTCCAGCCCATGGGCCTCCCCATTGCACACCATACAATACATCATCATACAATGCTGTCCCGATAGCTTCTTTTGAGGTTGCTGTTCCAGATATATTAGCTACAGAAAGGTATCTGTGATTAGCATTTGCCGGTATTTTTACCACGATCTGCTCTAAAGTTGAAGAAACTACTGTAACTGGAACCGCAGGTTGTGTTGGTGTTTCTGCCAAAGTAACTATAGGATCTAAGAAGTATTTACCTTTTATGATTACCTGATCTCCTTCTGAACAGTTTATAGAATTAAAACCGCTGAATGTAGGCACTGGAGGGGCAACTGTCAAATTATAAACCACAGTTCCTCTATCGGTAACTACTTTTAACTGATTAGAAGCATTCGCATAAGGCGTATCCTCATCAACTAATATAATAATGTCAGTATCAGTTACAAATGTTGGTCTGAAATACGTATCGAAGTCATTAAAGTATACTTTTTTTGTAGTAAGCAATCCTTTTCCATGAATTACATAATAGTTTTTTGGATCTACTAATGTTACCGGTGTTAATGGTTTAAGACTTCCATCTGTATTATATCCTGAAGCCATCACAGACTCTATTACAGGAGCGCCATTATAACCTTCAGTACTGTCATCACTTGAACATGAAGTAAAAAGCGTCAGAAAAAGCATCAACGCCATACTTATTGTTAACGAAACAATTTTTATATTTTTCATACTATTATTTTTTAAAATTATTTAAAAGTATACGGCGCTACTTCTGTTAATTTTGGATTTTTAATTAAATCATCTGCAGGATAAGGGAGTAAAAGATTTGATGCCGAAATGGTAATGTGTTTTGGCGTTTCTTTATCTCCTCTGTTTTGTGCTTCTAAAATTGCTTTTGCTTTCGCGAATGGCAAACGTCCTAAATCAAAATAATAATCTCCTTCACAAGCTAATTCTGCACGTCTTTCTTTGAAAATATCATCAAATGAAATAGAAGTTTTAATTGGCAGACCAGCTCTTTTACGAACTGCGTTAAATGATTTTAAAGCAGCAGGATCTGAAGTACTTCCCGATTGCGAACCTAATATTGCTTCGGCATGAATTAAAAGCAGGTCAGCATAACGCATCATATAACTATTCATACTACTTTCTCCATTAAATGGTGCATTGAATGGTCCAGTAATCGATAAATTTTCTTTCCCTATAACATATTTTTTCAAACCAGCTCCTGAATTCTGCGCTTCATTTTCTTCTTCAAAAGTATATCCCAAAAGTTTTGGTGAATCTACTGCCAGTGTTTGTGCATACATTAAGTTTGGATAATAATCTCCAGGAAGCATAAATGTTTCAGCTCTTCTTTTATCGCCTGGCTCATAAACATTATGAATTAAATCTTGAGATGGCGCAATTTGACCTGAATAAGAAGTTTCAACCAATCTGTTTTCTGGTGCAAATAATGTATTAGAGAAGTTTCCTTCGAAATAGGTTCCTGCCCCTGTCCATTGCCATGAGAAAATAGATTCTTCGTTATTATTATTTTTCTGAAGCCATAAATCAGCAAATGATTTGGTTGGCAATTCCTCTCCTCCTAATAATTTAAATTCTCCGCTGTTGATTACTTCCTGAGCCATTGTTCTTGCCAGATCGTATTTCTTTTGATATAAATATACTTTTGCCAAAAGTGCTTTTGCAGATCCGCTAGACACATGTGCGTTTGCCGCGTAATCAGAACCTCTGTTTTTTGATCTTAAATTATCGATAGCAAATTTTAAATCATTTTCAATAAATTTATAAACGTCTTCAACTGGATTACTCGGAATCACGAAGTTTTTAGAATAATCAGCATTATTTTCGATTATTGGCACATTTCCCCATAATCTTACTAAGAAGAAATAAGCAAAGGCTCTAATAAAATGCATTTCTCCCATTGCATTGTTCAAAGCTTCTTTTGAAACGTTTGGACCAACACTTTGAGGCAGTGTATTAATATAAGAATTACAATTGGCAACCGCTCCAAAACATGATCTCCATGAATCACCAATAAAAGACTGGCTGTTGGTAAAACTCAAATCTGTAAATTTTCCAAACTCATTATAAGGACCTGCATACATATTCCCCGAAATAACATCGGTAATACCATAAAATCCTTCTTTATTCATATTAAACCATACAATACCATAAAGTCCGTTACTAGCGTTATCCAGCTTTACATCAGAATCATAATAATTCCCTATTGTTGGTACTCCCTCTGCAGGTACATCTAAAAAGTCCTGAGAACAAGAAGAAGACATTAACATAATGATTGTTAAAGCAACAGCACCGCTTCTTTTTATTATATTTTTCATATTATTTCGTATTAAAATTCAACATTAAAACCAAAAGAAATCTGTCTTGGCACTGGGTAGCGTCCGTTATCTACACCAGATAATAAAGCATCCTGATTGTATGAACCTACTTCAGGATCATATCCTTTATACTTCGTAAAAGTGTATAGATTTTGACCAGAAGCATAAATTCTTAATCTTGTGAGTTTAATTTTTGAAATTATATCAGAAGGAAGTGAATATCCTAAAGTCACATTCTGAATTCTTAAATAAGACCCATCTTCAATAAATCTTGAAGAAACTGCATTATTAATATCATTATATGCAGATGGTCTTGGCAACGCAGCATTGGTATTTGTCGCTGAGTAAAAATCAGCTGCTTCTGTTAAATAATTAGTTCCTAAATTACTATTTAATGTACCCGACATACGAGTTAAATTCATCAGCTTATTTCCAGAAGTTCCTTGAAGAAAGATAGACAAATCAACATTTTTGTATTTAAAATTATTGGTGAAACCATATGTGAATTTTGGATTTGGATTCCCAATTGTCACTAAATCTTTAGTATCAATAACACCATCGTTGTTCTGATCTTTATAAATTACATCTCCTTTTTGAAATTCAGGCAATAATGAGTTGGTACCGTTTTTCAAAACTACTTTTGTTCCAGAACCATTATCATGTCCGTAAGTCAATAAATCCTGATCGGTTCTGTAAATCCCTTCCGCTTGATACCCTAAAAATGAACCAATTGGCAGACCTTCCTGAGTTCTGGAAACTGTAACAGTATTATAAGCTAGTGTTCCCATTGTTTTTACAATGTTTAATCCAGCCATGTTTGTAACCTCATTTACATATTTAGTAAAGTTGGCACTGGCATTCCAAGAAAAGTTCTGAGTAAACTGTTTGTTGTAAGTAAGCGTTACCTCAAGACCTTTGTTCTGCATACTTCCTAAGTTAAAGTATGGAGGATTAACTCCTCCCTCATAATCTCCACCACCTGAAAGGAAGTTTGGAAGAGGCACTTGATACAAGAAATTTTTAGATACTTTTTTATACAAATCGACAGTTGCAGAAAGCGAAGAATTAAATAAAGTAAAATCCAATCCTAAATTCGTCTGTTCTTGAGTCTCCCATTTCAAATCTTTATTAGCCGAATTTGATGGAAGATAAGAAGTTCCCATTGTGCTATTAATCAGATGAAGATTAGAATCATATAAATTGTTTCCAATCTGATTGTTTCCAGTTTGTCCCCAACCTGCTCTCAGTTTAATATTGTCCACATATTTTTTCGTTCCTGCCATAAAAGCTTCATTTGAAAGTTTCCATGAACCACTTGCCGAGCTGAAAACACCCCATTTATTACCTACAAAGAATTTTGAAGATCCGTCAGTTCTAACCGCAGCTGTAATTCCGTATCTGTCTCCATAATCGTAAACTACCCTTCCTAAATAAGAAGCCAACGTTTGAGTACCAGAATAAACTCCGCTTGTAACTGCTTTTGATAAGTCTGAAGCTGCTAGCGATTTATCGTTGTTATCTTTATAGCCATAACCTGTAATCGTATAACCTTGCCAGTGTGCCCTGTTTGATTCCTGAACAGCCAGAAGTGTAAAATTGTGTTTATCCACTGTTTTTCTATAGGTCAGCATGTTTTTTAAGTTCCATGAATTTCCTGAAGAAGGATTATAATACAAATTGGCAAAACTTTTTACTGCGTTTCCTAAAGAATACATTGGATCAAATCGCTGACCTAAATTGTCATAAATATAACCACCTACTTCAAAACGATATTCCAAACCTTTGGCAATATCAACCTGAGTATAAAAATTCCCTGAATAGTTTTTTCTAACTAAAGTATTTGATCCTAATAAAGAAGTAGCAACAGGATTTACAAACGATGTTGCTCCGCCCGCAGGAGGTCCTGCAAAAGCGCCTGATAATTCTCTAACCGCCACATCCGGAGTTGCTAGTAATGAAGTCGCTACAACTCCGTTAAATTGTCCGTTGAGTGTTAGTTTTTCATCTGTTATAGCACCACTTACGTTTACACCAACTTTAATAAAGCTGTTTACTTTAGCATCAATATTAGTTCTGAAGTTGTATCGTTTAAAACCAGATTCAATCACAATACCTTCCTGATTTAAAACACCTCCTGATAAATAGTAATTTATTCCTTCTTTTCCTCCTGAAAATGACAACTGATTTGAACTCATTAATCCCGTTTCATAAATGGCATCCTGCCAGTCAGTACCTTTTCCTAAAAGTTCAGGATGAGCAAATTCTGGTCTGTAAGAAGTTGGATCATAAACTGCTGACAATGCATTTTGATGCCTTGCGTATTCCTGAAGATCCATAGAATGAAGCTTTTTAGGAAGATTACTAATTGTATAGGAACTCTCAAAAGACAACTTCCCAGTTCCTTTCTTTCCTGATTTAGTTGTTACAATTACAACCCCGTTTGCTCCGCGCGAACCGTAAATAGAAGTCGCAGAAGCATCTTTTAAAATATCAATCGATTCGATATCACTTGGATTTAAAAGAGCCAGCGGACTTTGTGTAATATTACCATTATTAGAAAAATTCGAGTTTCCCTGAGCATTTCTTCCAGATGTAGATGAGTTCCTTGCGTCTCCAGACATTGGTACTCCATCAATTACATATAAAGGTTCGTTTGTTCCTGTTAGAGAAGAAACCCCTCTAATTCTCACCGAAACGTTACTTCCCGGTTCGCCAGAGTTACTATTTACCACTACCCCTGCCGCTTTACCCTGCATCATCTGGTCAAAAGAAACTACTTTTAAGTTTTCGATATCTTTTGAGCTGATACTCGAAATAGCACTGTTTACATCTTTTCGCTTTTGAGTACCGTAACCAATTACAACTACATCTTTAAGATCTTCCGCAGCTGATTTTAAAATTACATTTATGGTTTTTCTGCCGTCAACAGCAACTTTTTGAGTATTGAATCCGATAAAAGAATACAATAAAGTTCCATTTGCTGGAACATCGATCGAATATTTCCCGTCAAAGTCTGTTGAAGTCGAAACTTTAGTACCTACAATAGTAATATTAGCCCCTGGTATGGAAAGCCCTTTATCATCAGACACGACACCTGATACTTTTACCTGAGCAGTAATGAAGTTACTCAGCAACAAAAATAAAATCAATGGAATGGCCTTGCGGTTAGCATTCCAATGAATAAAATTAGTCATTAGTTTTTTCATAATAAATGTTTGGTTAGTTGAAAGTTTAATCCTTTATAAAGCAGTAAAAAGGGAGTTATATTTTACCGATTTATTTTTAACAAATCTATAACAGAACGATATAGGAAGTTAATAGTATTATATCATTTAATGATAATATTTTTACTATGCTGTTTTAAAAAAACATATAACAAAATAAAAATATCATTTTATTAAAATATTCGCAATTAAATACCCTAAAAACTCCACAACCAATAAACAATAATTAATGAAACTCAAAAAATTAAAACGATTTCGTTAAAAATAATATTTGTATATGAAAAAAAAGTATCATTATAAAATACGCTTTAACCCAGAAAAATCTTCCCTGTACTGACTGGGTGTACAGTTTTTAATAGCTTTAAAACTACGATTGAAATTCGCAATATTATTAAATCCGGATTTAAACGCCACTTCTGAAACACTCATGTCTTTTTCAACCAGCCATCGGGCAGCATAACCTATACGGATATCATTAATATAGTTTACAAAAGTTTTTCCGGTACGCTTTTTAATAAACCGGTTAAAAGAAATTATAGACATATTCGCAACATTAGCTGCGTCTTCTAAAGTAATTTTATCTGAAAAATGTTTTTGCACATATTCATAAACCAACTTCATTTTATCATAATCATCAAAAGTATCGTAATCTACTGTATACGTAGAAAGCAGCCTCTGATTTCTGGAATTTGCTAAATCATACAACAACGAAGTAATTTCTAAAAAATAATCCATACCATCTAATTTAGAGAGCTTTATCAATCTTGGAGTTAACTCTTCGGCTACTTTTTTAGAAAACAAAATACCATGAATAGAGCGATTAAACATGTCCCGAATCGGATTCATAATTCGTCTTGAAAGTAAGGATTCGTGAAACAAATCATTATGAAACTGGATCGTAATTTCATGAATTTTTTTACTTGTACATTTATTTAACTCCCAGCCGTGATATAAATTTGGACCAATAAGAACCAATTCAACATTATCAATTTCCTCAATATTATCTCCCACGACACGCCTAACTCCTTTTCCGTTTAAAATAAAATTAATTTCAAATTCAGGATGATAATGCACCGGAAAATCAAAACTATCTTTAATTCTGTCAAAGACTAAAAAACTATCCCCACTTGAGAGTGGAGCAATTTCTCTATAAAAATTTTTAGCAGTACTCATCTTACAATATATTTTTAAAGGATATGATACAATAAATTCAATTGCAATAATATGATATATAATTGATAAAATAATATTAATTGAAGTATAAACATCCGATTATCTTTGAAAAATAAAATTATCATTTCCTTTAAAACAACATTAATATTAAGCATTAATGATTTTTAACCTAATATTTTTTTATAGTTTTAATAATTTTAAAGAAAATATGACATTAATTCCTATTTGGAAAATAAAGGAAATTACAATACACTATTTAAGTAGAAATTACTTTCTACTTTATTTAAAAACAAGTAGTCAAAAAATGAAAAAAAACATAATAGTCCTTATAATATCAGCCTTTACGGGAATTTCATGTTCATCACAGACAGTTACAGATAATATTAATTTGTCACTTTCAGATAAAAAATCTACACCCGAAACAGTTTTACTTTATAAAAAACTGAATGTATTAACTCAAAAAGGATATCTTTTTGGACATCAGGATGACCTGGCTTATGGTGTAAACTGGAAATATCAAAATGGAAGAAGTGATGTAAAAGAAGTTTGCGGCGACTATCCCGCCGTTTATGGATGGGATATCGCGGGCCTGGAAAAGGACGAACATCATAATATTGACGGAGTTCCTTTTGAAAAAATGAAACAATACATAAAAGAGGCGAATGAACGAGGAGGGATTTCAACAATAAGCTGGCATTTTGACAATCCGGCAACCGGAAAAAATGCCTGGGATAACACTCCAAACTCACTCAAGACCATTTTACCGGGTGAAAAAAATCATGTAAAATTCACGTCCTGGCTTGATAAAGCAGCCGGTTTCTTTTTATCATTAAAAGATAAAAAAGGAAAAAACATTCCAATTATTTTCAGGCCTTACCATGAATTGACTGGCGGCTGGTTCTGGTGGGGAAAAGGAAACTGTACTCCCGAAGAATTTAAAGCAATCTGGAAATTCACTTTCGAATACCTCCAAAAAAAAGGAGTTCATAACTTAATTTACGTATATAACACAAGTAGTTTCAACTCCAAAGAAGCTTTTTTAGAAAACTATCCGGGCGATGAATATGCTGATATTTTAAGCTTTGACACTTACCAAAATGCTGATGACAAAAACGGCGAAAAATTCATAGCCGAAGTCCAGAGTCAGTTTAGAATCATAAATGAAATTGCTCAAAAAAAACATAAATTAATTGCTTTGGCAGAAGCAGGGTATGAAGCCATTCCAGATCCCAAATGGTGGACAGACACTTTTTCTAAAGCTATTGGGGATTATAAAATTTCATACGCTTTGCTCTGGAGAAATCATGGCTGGCAGGAAAAAGAACAAAAAATGCATTATTATGCTCCCTACCCTGGTCAGATAAGTGAAAAAGATTTTGTCGAATTTTACAAACTTGATAAAACTTTATTTGAAAAAGACATTCAAAAACTATCAAAAAAAATAAACTAACCTAACTATACAACCTTTAAAATAAATCTAATGCACGAAAAAATCAGCTTGAAAGAAAAAATAGGCTACGGACTTGGAGACGCCGCCTCTTCTATGTTCTGGAAAATATTCAGCATGTATCTTCTGTTTTTCTACACCGATGTTTTCGGACTGGCACCAGCAGTAGTTGGAACTATGTTTTTAATTACCCGAATCTGGGATTCCTGCTTTGATCCAATTGTTGGAATCATAGCTGACAGAACCAAATCCAAATGGGGAAAATTCAGGCCTTATTTATTATGGATCGCTATACCATTTGCTGTAATTGGAGTTTTGACTTTTTACACTCCTGATTTTGATGAAAAAGGAAAAATAATCTATGCCTACGTAACGTACTCTTTAATGATGATGATTTACTCACTTATTAATGTTCCGTACGCATCACTTTTAGGCGTAATGTCTTCTGACCGAAAAGACAGAAACACATTATCCTCTTACCGAATGGTTTTTGCCTTTGGAGGAAGCCTTTTAGCTCTTTGGTTAATCGAACCTTTAGTAAATTATTTTGGAGGAAATCTTAATTCAAAAACCGGCTGGCTGGCTACAATAGCTGTATTCGGAATTATAACAACCGTGTTTTTCTGGGCTTGTTTTTTCTGGACAAAAGAAAGGATAAAACCAATAGATGAGGAACAAGCAAATCTAAAGGAAGATTTAAAAGATTTAGTAAAGAACAGGCCCTGGTGGATTTTACTGGGAGCCGGAATTGGGGCATTAGTATTCAACTCTATCCGTGATGGTGCAGCAGTTTATTATTTTAAATATTATGTAAGCAGCAATGTAAATTTTGATTTTAACCTTTTCGGAACAGATTTTCACATGACGCCAACTTCTATTTATTTAGTATTAGGACAGGCAGCCAATATTATTGGAGTGATTGCAGCAACACCGCTGGCTAATAAATTCGGGAAAAAGAAAACCTTTTTTGGCGCAATGACTTTTGCTGCAATCCTGAGTTTAATTTTCTATGTCTTCGGAAAAGAAGATGTTTTCTTAATCATGAGTTTTCAAATATTAATTAGCATTTGTGCCGGCTGTATCTTTCCTCTTATCTGGTCTATGTATGCTGACAGCGCCGATTATTCAGAATGGAAACAAGGACGCAGGGCTACGGGATTGGTTTTTTCAGCATCATCAATGTCACAAAAATTCGGATGGACTATTGGCGGTGCAGGAGCTGGTTGGCTTCTGGGCTACTACGGTTTTCAGGCGAATGTTGAACAAACTGCCACGGCGCAAAACGGAATTCAATTAATGTTAAGTATTCTTCCTGCAATTGCTGCAGCAATATCAGTGGGTTTTATAGCATTCTATCCTTTAACCGAAGAAAAGCTGCAAACTATAGAACAGGACTTGAATGCAAAAAGAGACCAAAAAAAATAAAATACAGATTTAGAAATCAATTTATATGACAACAATAACGGCCGCTACATTTCAGGATAGAAAAGTAGCATTAGAAAAGGAACATCAAACACTCATTGGACTAAAAAACGAACCTCAAAATACAATCGGAAACGGTATTTATCAGCGATATAAAAATCCGGTAGTGACCGCTGCTCATGTACCATTGAACTGGCGCTTTGATTTCAACGAAGATACAAACCCTTTTTTACTGGAACGTATCGGAATGAATGCTGCGTTTAATGCGGGAGCCATCAAATGGAACGGTAAATATTTACTCGCCGTTCGTGTTGAAGGTATTGACAGAAAATCTTTTTTTGCCATTGCCGAAAGTCCAAACGGGAGTGATAATTTCGAATTTTGGGACAAACCGTGCGTCATTCCGCAAACAGAAGAACCGGACACCAATGTGTACGATATGCGTTTGGTACAGCACGAAGACGGCTGGATTTACGGTATTTTTTGTACAGAAAGAAAAGATCCGAAGGCTCCAAAAGGAGACACTAGTTCAGCTATAGCCAATGCAGGGATAGTCCGTACAAAAGATTTAGTGAACTGGGAAAGACTTCCTGATTTAATTTCGAATACAGGACAGCAGCGCAATGTTGTTTTACATCCTGAATTTGTTAACGGTAAATACGCCTTGTACACACGCCCGCAGGATGGTTTTATTGATGTTGGATCTGGCGGCGGAATTGGTTTAGGCTATGTTGATGATATGACAAATCCGGTTGTAAAAGAAGAAAAAATCATCTTCGGAAAACAGTATCACACCATATATGAATTAAAAAACGGCCTTGGCCCTGCTCCTATTAAAACACAAAAAGGCTGGCTGCATTTAGCACATGGCGTTCGTAACACTGCTGCAGGTTTACGCTACACTTTGTATATGTTTATGACCGATCTAAATGATATTTCGAAAGTTACCCACATTCCTGCCGGACATTTCATGGGACCAGAAGGTATCGAAAGAGTTGGTGATGTATCTAATGTATTATTTTCTAACGGATGGATTGAAGACACTGATGGAACTGTTTACATCTATTATGCATCATCAGATACGAGAATGCATGTTGCTGTTTCTTCTGTAGAAAAACTGGTTGATTATGTTACGAATACTCCTGAGGACACCTTTATTTCTGCAGGATCAGTAGAAACAATCATCAGCCAGATTGAAAAAAATAACGCAATATAATTCATGGTATCATCAATATTACAACAGCTAAAAACCGAATTATCAGCTGAACTTGATGCTATTTTAGACTATTGGGCAAAAAATACAATTGATAATAAAAATGATGGTTTTGTTGGTCAGATTGATAGCAATGAAAAAATAATACCTGATGCTGATAAAGGTTCTGTTCTAAACGCCAGGATTTTATGGTCTTTCTCAGCGAGTTATCAGGTTACTCAAAATGAAGAACATAAAAAAATAGCTGAAAGGGCTTTTAAATGTATTTCAAATCATTTTTATGATCCTGAATTTGGAGGTTTATTTTGGAGCATCAATTCAGATACAACACCAAAAGATACTAAAAATCAAATTTATGGTTTAGCTTTTGCCATTTATGGCCTGTCTGAATATTATGTGATTTCAAAAGATGAAAAAGCTCTGGCAATTGCAATCAATCTGTATTTAACAATCCAAAAATACAGTTACGACCCTGTAAACAAAGGTTATTTAGAGGCTTTTACAAGAGACTGGCAGCCTATTGAAGATTTGCGGCTGAGCAGTAAAGATGCTAATGAAAAGAAAACCATGAACACGCATCTGCATATTATTGAAGCTTATGCGAATTTATTCAGGGTTTGGAAAAATCCAAAACTGCAAAGTGATATTATAGAATTATTGCAAACCATAGAAGAACATTTTATCAATACCAGAACGGGACATTTGCATTTGTTTTTTGACGAAAACTGGATTGAAAAACCAGATGTTATTTCGTACGGTCATGATATTGAAGCCGCCTGGCTTTTATTGCAGTGTGCTGAAATTTCAGAAGATGAAAACCTGATTGCTAATTATAAAAGACATGCCATTCAAATAGCAGAAGTTGCGCAGGAGGGTTTAGATTCAGACGGCGGTTTGTGGTATGAATTTGATCCAAAAACAAACAATCTTATAGCAGAAAAACATTGGTGGGTACAGGCCGAAGCTTTAATAGGTTTTTACAATGCATATCAATTAACCCGTGATGAAAAGTTTTTAGACATTGTATTGAAAAACTGGGAATTTATAAAAAATCACATTTTAGACCAGCAAAATGGAGAATGGTTTTGGGGAGTTTACAAGGATTACAGCCTGATTCAGAAAGACAAAGCCGGCTTCTGGAAATGTCCTTACCACAACAGCCGTGCCTGTCTGGAACTGATGCAAAGAATAAAAACTTAAATTATTTCACTTTCATAAAACTGATTATTGCATTAAAAAAACAATTATGAAATCGCCATTAACAAGTTTGCAAAAGCAAAATCTACAAATAAAAAGGCGATCCCATATATGACCTTTAAAAAATAAATTTCACATATATGAAACAACTCTTTTTCTTTAGTTTATTATTTTTTAGCGCAATAAGCCATGCACAAACCAATCTTATTAAAAATGGCGGTTTTGAATCTGAAACGTTAAACTGGAATGGCGATGCTGCTACCCTGTCTCCATATTACAAAAAAACGGGTAAAAACAGCGCTGTCATCAATCAGTTTGTAGGTGCCGAATGGAAGTCAATAGATCAAATTATAAACATTCCAAAAAATTCTTATGCTATAGAATTTAGTGTTTGGGTAAAAGCAGATCAAGTTGAAGGCGGTAAGGAAGCTTACAACGCCGGTTTAATGATTGCCGAATTTACAAACAGCGGCGGGAAGAAAATAATTTCAGAAAACATTGCACAAGTAAAAGGAACTGTAGACTGGACCAATTATAAAAAAACGGTTTTGGTACCTGAAAAAGCCAAACAAATCAGAATCATGCTGGCTTTAGCACAAACAAATGGTTCTCTGTTTTTTGATGACGTAAATGCAACTGCCCTTTCTGAAGAAGAATATTTTAAGCTAAATCCAATAATTACAATTGACGAAGGTCAAAAAACAATTTCAACTCCAAAACAATTTTCTAACGGAAATTTCGAAGACAAACTAAACTCATGGAATGGCGCCGGAATTATTTCGGCTACAGATAAAAAAGAGGGCAATACCGCTGTAGAAATCACTTCAAAAACAGCCGAATGGAAATCAATTGACCAGATAGCTGATATTAATAACGGAGATAAAACTATAGAAATTTCAGGCTGGCTAAAAGCTAAAAATATTCAACAAGGTAAAGATCCGTGGAATAACGGAATGTTTATCATCGAATTCAAAAAAAACGACACAACCAAAGCCTCAGAAGACCAAATTATTGGAACTGTAACCGGAACTACGGACTGGACAGCTTTCAAAAAAACGTTCCCAATTCCGGAAGGTGCAAAACAATACCGGATTATGGTTGCCATGAGTGTTTGTACGGGAACCTTATTAGCTGATAATATTGAAGTTAAGCTATCAAAATAAATTAAAAATGAAAAATACATTTCTAAAAACAGCATTTTTGAGTTTCTTGTCTTTGGCACTTACAAGCTGCTCATCTGATAAAGAATCAGATAACGAAGTTATAGTTGATCCGCCAACGCAGGATGATCCTCTGACTACACAAAATGTATCAAATTATATGGCCGATGCAAATGCATCAAAAGAAACCATAGCACTATTTTATAACTTAAAGAAACTAGGTAAAACTAAAATTGCAATTGGACAGCAAGATGCTTTCAATAACTTTTATCAGGATGCCGGCGGTGATTCGGATATCAAAAAAAATACGGGTTTTGATCCTGCTATCCTAGGGTCAGATTTTATGTTTATTACAGATAAAAACAACAATAATCAATCCAATAACTGGTTTTACCAGCAAGAGCAAAAGAGTATCAGCGATACAAAAGCAGCTTATGCAAAAGGAATGATTAATACTTTTTCCTGGCATCTGAGAGAGCCTAACAATGAAGATACTTTTTATGCTTCTGATATGACAACCGAGCAAAAAAATACAGCTTTTAAAAGTATTTTGCCTGGCGGAGCCAACCACGAATGGTACAAGAAAAAACTGGATAAAGTAGCCAGCGTATTCTTAAATTTAAAAGGTTCAAAAGGCGAATTGATTCCGGTAATTTTCAGACCCTTTCATGAATTTGACGGAAGCTGGTTCTGGTGGGGTGCTAATTTCTGCACTCCGGATGAATATAAAACAGCTTATAAATTTACGGTTGATTATTTAAAAAATACTAAAGGCGTCCACAATATTTTATATGCTTTTTCACCTGACAGAACCTATTTAACCTCAACCGATTATTTAAGCAGATATCCGGGAGATAAATATGTTGATGTTTTAGGAATGGATAATTATGGGGATTTTGACAATCAGGGTTCAACAGGAGCTGTCAAAGCAAATGCCAAATTAAAAATCATTTCAGATCTTGCTAAAACCAAAGTAAAAATTGCAGCTTTAACAGAAACAGGTTATAGAGTTACAAGTTCAAACACACCAATAAATGATTGGTTTTCTACCTATTTATATGATGCTTTGACATCAAATAGTATAGAAGTAAGCTATATGATGTTCTGGACTAATGATAGTGATGGATACTATGTTCCAAATTCGAGCGCTTCGAATGCAGCTGATTTTAAAACCTTTGCTTCAAAACCCAAATCGGCATTAGTAAATTCATTACCAAAAATGTATGAATTACCAAAATAGTTTCTTTATAAACGTAAAGTCCTAGCCCTGATAGAAGCGGTATCCTTTTGTTTTTTCTTTAAAAAACAAAAGATAAAGCGGATAGCAGGAATAGCTTCTAAAAATATAAATTATGAAAAACAAACTTTTTAAAATACTCGGATTAGCATTGCTCATTTCGACAATGTCATGTCAGGCGCAGGAAAGAATTACGGTAAAAGGAACACAATTTTATAAGGGAGACAAACCCTATTCTTACATTGGAACCAATTATTGGTACGGAAGTTTACTAGCATCTAAAAAAGTAGGCGACCGAAAAAGGCTGCTTCGGGAACTGGATTTCATGCAAAAAAGCGGAATCGATAATTTGCGAATTTTAGTGGGTGCGGATGGTGGAAAATACGATTTTACGGTTCGTCCGGCTTTGCAGTATGAGCAGGGAAAATATGATGAGGATTTACTTGACGGACTGGACTTCCTGATGAATGAAATGAGAAAACGCAAAATGTATGCTGTTTTGTACCTGACCAATAACTGGGAATGGTCGGGCGGAATGTCACAATATCTCGAGTGGAATGGAAAAAGTGCTATTCCTATTCCGGCTATCGCTCCTAATACCTGGCCTCAGTTTATGTCGTATACTGAGCAATTTCACAGCTGTGATCCCTGCATGAAAGCACTTGAGGATCATGTGAAATTTATTATGGGCAGGACTAATAAATATTCGAAGAAAAAGTACACGGAAGACAATACGATTATGGCGTGGCAGGTTGGGAATGAACCAAGGCTTTTTACAGTAGAAAACGAAGAAAAGTTCACTATTTGGCTGAATAACATTGTGAATTTAATGGACAGTTTAGATAAAAACCATTTGATTTCTACTGGTTCTGAAGGTTTGAACAGTTCGAATGATGACATAGGAATTTTTGAAAGAACACATAAAAATCCGAATATTGATTACCTGACCATGCATATCTGGCCTAAAAACTGGAACTGGTTTAAAGCCGATAATACCAAAGCTACAATTCCTGTCACTATTGAAAATGCAGGAAAGTATATTGATGCTCATGTTAAAGTGGCCAACAATTTGCAACGACCAATTATCATAGAAGAATTTGGATTGCCGAGGGAAAACGAAAATTTGAATGCCGGAGCTTCTTCCATTTACAGAGATCAGTTTTATAGCTATATTTTTGGCAGAGTTGCCGAAAGTGTTGCCAATAAAGGTCCGCTGCAAGCCGCTAATTTCTGGGGATTTGGCGGTGAAGGAAAAGCAGTAAACGAAACCGGAAAATGGAATCCGGGAGACCCCTTGACAACAGATCCTCCACAGGAGCCACAGGGGTTAAATTCAGTTTTTAATGGTGATAAATCAACTTTGGAAATTGTGAAAAAATTCAATTTGGAGTTGAAATAATTTTTCACCATATAAGTTATGCAAGTTCATTTAATAGTGTTTCTTAAATTGAATATTCATAATTCGTAATTTAAAACTATTTTGTCATTCCGTAGGAATCTCTTTTTTATTTAGTTTGGCTTGAGATTCCTACGGAATGACAAAAGCTTACTATATTGGCATTTGCAATGCATAAAGATTCACAAAATCATTTAAATGAACTTACATAACTTATATGGTTTAAAAACATGAAAAAAATATTTCTTGCCTCATTCATTTTAATTTTCAATGCTTCTTTTTCTCAAAAGGTTCAGGACTTTACTTTAGCTTCTCCAAGCGGAAAAATTAAAGTCAATATATTAATTAATGAAAAGATAACCTGGTCAGTTTTGCACGAAAAAGATTTAATTCTGGCTCCATCATCGGTTTCAATGACGCTGGATCAGAATGAAGTTTTAGGTAAAAATGCTACGCTTTTGAATTCAAAAAGGGAAAAATTAAACCAGACTTTTGAATCTCCTTTTTACAAAAAGAGTGCTGTTAAAAACCAATACAATCTTTTAGTTTTAAATTTCAAAAGTGATTTCAGTATTGAATATCGTGCTTTTGATGATGGCGTCGCTTACAGATTCATTACTAAAAAGAAAAAAGACATTACGGTAAAAGCAGAAGAAGTTACTTTGAATTTTGATCAGGATTATGGAACCTTAATGCCTAATGTCCGTGATCTAAGAAATCCGAAAGACCCTTATATCTCTTCGTTTGAAGCACAATACGAAAATAAAAAAATAAGTGAATTTGCAAAAGATACACTTGCCTTTTTACCTTTTTTAATTGATTATAAAAATCATAAAAAAGCAGTTTTTCTGGAGGCTGGTCTGGAAGATTACCCGGGATTATTCGTTACCAATACTAAATCGAAATCAGGTTTTGAAAGTCGGTTTTCTAATTATCCATTAGAGGAAACAAACGGCGGTTTTAACAACATCAATCGCCTGATTACTAAAAGGTCTGATTATTTAGTAAAGACAAAAGGAACACGCAATTTTCCGTGGAGAATTTTAGTTATTTCTGAAAATGATGCTGAATTAGCTAATAATGATATGGTTCAGAAATTATCTGAACCAACAAAAATTAAAGATCTTTCGTGGATCAAACCCGGAAAAGTGGCTTGGGACTGGTGGAATGACTGGAACATTTACAACATCGATTTTAAAGCCGGAATCAACACACAGACGTATCAATATTACATTGATTTTGCTTCTAAAAACAATGTTGAATATGTGGTTCTTGATGAAGGTTGGAGTCTGGAAGACGATATTATGAAACACAATCCGAATGTTAATCTGGAAGCTTTGATTGCGTACGGAAAAGAACGCAATGTTGGAATTATTTTGTGGAGTTCGTGGATGGCTTTGACCAAAAACACAGACGGAATTTTAAAAAATTATGCCGATTTAGGAATCAAAGGTTTCAAAGTTGATTTCTTAGATCGTGACGATGCCAAAATGATAAATTCAGTTTATGATATTGCGCAAAAAGCTGCAGATCATAAATTGCTTTTGGATTTTCACGGTATGTATAAACCAACCGGAATTCAGAGAACTTTCCCTAACATTTTAAATTTTGAAGGTGTAAAAGGACTGGAGAACAATAAATGGACGCCAAACGATGATGTTCCATTGTACGATTGCTCGATTCCGTTTATCAGAATGATGGCAGGACCAATGGACTATACGCCTGGTGCCATGCGAAATGCAACCAAAAGCGAGTTTAAACCCAGTCACTCAAATCCGGTGAGTCAGGGAACAAGATGTCATCAACTGGCACTTTACACTATTTTTGAAGCACCATTGCAAATGATGGCTGATAGTCCGACTGCTTATATGAAGGAACAGGAAAGCACTGATTTCATTGCTAAGATCCCAACCACATTTGATGAAACACTTGCTCTTGATGGAGAAGTTGGGAAATTTGTTTCGATTGCAAGAAAAAAATCTAATACTTGGTATCTAGGAACCATTACCAATTGGGATTCCAGAGATATTACAATTGATTTTTCTTTCCTTGAAAAAGGCAAAAAATTTGAAGCTGAAATTTTCTCGGATGGATTGAATGCTGATAAAGATGCTAATGATTACAAAAGAGAAGTTGTAACAGTTGATTCAACAACAAAATTAAAATACAGAATGTCAAGCGGTGGCGGATTGGCGATGATTATAAAATAAAAAATGGAGAACAAATTCTTCTCCAAATTTTTTATTTTTTAAGTATAAAACCTAACAGGTTTTGAAAACCTGTTAGGTTTACTATGATAAAATCTTCTCAATCGCATTCAACTCATCAGGAGTGAAATCCAAATTCTGCAAACAATCAATATTGTTATTTAATTGTCTTACTGAACTCGCACCAATCAATACCGAAGTAATTCTTTTGTCTTTTTGCAGCCAGGCCAATGCCATTTGTGCTAAAGACTGATTGCGGTTTTGAGCAATTTCATTCAATTGAATCAATTTCTGAATTCTTTCCGGCGTAACTTCCTCTTCTTTTAAATGTCCGTTTGGATTGTGAGCTCTTGAATTTTCAGGAATTCCGTTTAGATATTTATCTGTCAAAAGGCCTTGTGCCAAAGGCGAAAAGGCAATACAGCCAACTCCTTTTTCTTCTAAAACATCCAGTAAACCTTCTTCAACCCAGCGTACCAGCATGGAGTATTTAGCCTGATGAATCAAACATGGTGTTCCTAATTGTTTCAAAACATCAACAGCCACTCGGGTCTGCTCTGCAGAATAATTACTGATTCCAACATATAATGCTTTGCCGCTTCGAACAGCGTAATCAAGTGCCATCATCGTTTCTTCAATTGGAGTTTCAGGATCCGGACGGTGTGAGTAAAAAATATCTACATAATCAATCTTCATTCTCTTCAAACTTTGATCTAAACTGGATAAAAGATATTTACGGGAACCCCAGTCACCATAAGGTCCATCCCACATCGTGTAACCTGCTTTTGTAGAAATAATGATTTCATCACGCAAATTTCCCTGAAAATTATGCCAAAGTATTTTACCAAAATTGGTTTCTGCCGAACCTGGAACCGGACCATAGTTGTTAGCCAAATCAAAATGCGTAATTCCTTTATCAAATGCTTCTACAGCAATACTTTCAGCATTTTCAAAATTATCTACGGATCCGAAATTATGCCATAATCCTAAAGAAATTTCAGGTAATAGCAATCCGCTTTTTCCACATCTGTTGTATCTCATTAATTAAAGTTTAATAGTTTAGTTTTAGGTTTTAAAGATAAAAAAAACTCTCACAGATTTTGCAGATTTAGGAGATAATAAATCTTCCTGATCTGCAAAATCTGCGAGAGAAAATGCTCTTTTTATTTAAGCAATAAAGCCTTTTTTTTCGATCATTCTACCATCCAGCTAAAACTAGGACGCTATTCAATTATACAATTAAACTTTTCGCCTCTGCGTCTTTGCGAGATTAAAACTTTAAGTTTATTCCTTTATCTCAAAACCACTTTCCAAACCTTTATCAGAGCTTCCACCAACTTTAAGTTTAAATGTCCCCGGTTCAACCAAATAATTTCCGTTGTTATCATAAAAACCAAGTTCCTTATCTGTCAAAGTAAAAGTTACCGTTTTAGTTTCTCCTTTTTTCAAATTCACTAATTCAAAACCTTTTAATTCTTCTACTGGTCTGGCAATACTAGCAAAATCATCGTGAATATACAATTGAACCACTTCTTTTCCGTCATAATTTCCTGTGTTCGTAACCTCAACACTGACCTGAACAGCTTCTCCTTTAGTAAAATTTGATTTATTTACTTTCAGATTTTTGTAATCGAAAGTGGTATAACTCAATCCGAAGCCGAAAGGAAACTGAGGTGTTTTTTCCACATCTGAAAAGTGTGACCAAAACACGTTTTTATCAGCATTTACAGGTCTTCCTGTACTGTAATTATTGTAGTAAATTGGTACCTGCCCTACATTTCTCGGGAAAGAAATTGGCAGTTTCCCGCTTGGATTATAATCTCCGTATAAAACCTGCGCTACTGCATTGCCTGTTTGAGTTCCTAAATGCCATGCTTCTACAATTGCCGGAACATGTTCTGCTGCCCACGGAATAGTTAACGGACGACCATTGTTTAAAACCAAAACGATATTTGAATTCACTTTATAAATTTCTTCCAGTAATTGCTGTTGCAATCCCGGCAAATCGAGATTGGTTCTACTGCGTCCTTCCCCGCTCTGGAAACCGTGTTCTCCTAAAACCATCACCACAACATCTGCATTTTTAGCTGCTGTTTTTGCTGCTTCGAATCCGCTTTTGTCTGTTGTGTTAAAAACGACCTCATCCAAAAAAGTCGCTTTCCCAACAATCAAATCAGCTCCTTTTTCAAAAACCAGCTGATTGTCTTTGTATTGCTGCATTCCTTCCAAAACAGAAACGGCAGTATTATCATCAGCAGCAATTCTCCAGCTTCCCAACGGACTGTTTTTATCATTTGCTAAAGCTCCGATCAAAGCAATTTTTTCCCCGGATTTCTTTAGCGGAAGCAGATTTTTATCATTCTTTAATAAAACAATTGACTTCTTCGCCATATCCAGAACACCATCATTATTGGCTTTATTTCCGATAGTTGCTTTTTCACGTTTTTCATCACAGTATTTGTAAGGATCATCAAATAATCCCAACTCAAATTTCACACGCAAAATTCTTCTCACAGCATCATCAACTAAAGCTTCCTTAACTTTTCCTTCTTTCACTAACTTGGCTAATTCGGCAACATATAAATGTGATTCCATATCCATATCAGAACCTGCTGTAACCGCTTTTAATGTTGCATCTTCGCCATCTTTCGCGTATCCATGTGGAATCATTTCACGAACCGAAGCCCAATCTGAAACCACAAAACCATCAAATTTCCATTTGCCTTTCAGAATATCTCTTTGCAGAAAAACATTTCCGGTTGCCGGAATTCCGTTTACCAGATTAAACGAGTTCATAAAGGTTCTCACACCGGCTTTTGTTGCTGCTTCAAAAGGTGGCAAAACGGTATTGAATAATTTTGAATTACTAATATCAACCAAATTATAATCTCGTCCCGATTCTACATATCCATAAGCAGCAAAGTGTTTCGCACAAGCTGCAATGGTATTGATTTTTCCCAGATCTTCTTTCGAATTCCCCTGAAAACCTGTTACTCTCGCCACCGCAATTTTACTTCCGAGGTACGGATCTTCTCCCGCGCCTTCCATCACACGTCCCCATCTCGCATCGTTTGAAATATCTACATTTGGTCCAAAAGTCCAGTTAATTCCGGATGCCGAAGCTTCGTCTGCCGCAATCGCTGCCGATTTTTTTATAGCTTCCAAATCCCAGCTTGCCGCTTCTGCCAACGGAATCGGACTCAACGTTTTGTAACCATGAATCACATCAAAACCAATAATCAGCGGAATCCCCAAACGGGTTTCTTCGACAGCAATTTTCTGAACTGCCCGAACTTCTTTCACTCCGCGAACGGTTAACATACTTCCCACCCATCCTTTTCTCAGATGTTCGTATTTCAACTCGGCATTTCCGCCTTTTGGAGCCGGACCGGTCACGTCCCAAAAACCGTTATACTGATTCATCTGACCTACTTTTTCTTCGAGAGTCATCAATGGCAAAAGCAAATCAATGCGTTGTTCAGTTGTTTTATTTTTATCCAGATACGGTTTCTTCTGTGCGTTCATATTTCCAGCAGTAAACAGGGTAAAAACCCCAATAATTAGTATTTTTTTATTTTTCATAGTGGTTTAGATAGTATCATATTTTGGGCGTGTCCCTCCGGGTCGGGCTATCCGTTTCAAGTCCTCGCACTTCCTTCGTCAGGCTGTAGGCTTTCCTCTTCTATCCCTCACGCGATTTACGGTAAACGAGAAGTTTCTATCTTTTTAAGGATTCCCATTTATCCACAAACTTGTCATTTCGACGGAGGAGAAATCACACTTGAAATTCCTCAATCAAAATCGCCAAGCTTTGTCGAGCTTCTTGTGTGATTTCTCCTCCGTCGAAATGACAAAAAAGTGTACAACCTTTTACTCCGAAATAAAACAAGAAGCCGGTAAATTCACTTTATTAAACAAATCAGACTGAATCGTATTTCCCCACGCAAATCTCACTTTTACAGGATTTGGTACTTTTTTACTCGTTACAATTACCTGATTGTTTTTTATCGAAGCTTCAGCAGGATAAAAAGTGCCGTCTGTTCCCGCAACTTCAAATTGTTTTGAGATTTTATCTTTAAAATATAATCCTTCAGCAAAATCAAAAGAGACAATAACCTTATTTTTATCAATTTTGATTTCCTTAAAAAGCGGTCCGTTAACCAAATTAGAATTGGTTTTATACGTATTTGCCAGAGCTAAATTTGCCAGACGAATTCCAACCGATTTTTTATCCTTTGGATGAATATCAATAGTATCTGAAACGTCGCTAATTACAACCATTCCGGTGTTGTTTACCTCTTTAAGTAATTTTCTTTGGGAATCTCTTACAATAACATTGGAGAAATTGTTACTGCCGTTTTTAAAAGGGGCAATCTGTACAAAATAAAACGGAAAATCATCCTGCCAGGCTTTTCGCCACGAAGTAATTAAAGCTCCTAAAGTTTTATCATAAACCAATGATCCAACATTTGACTCACCCTGATACCAAAGTGTTCCGGCAATTTTAAAACCTACAAAAGGAGAAATCATCGCATTGTAAGCGCGTCCGGGTTGTCTTGGACCGTATTCCTGTTCGTTCAGTTTTTTGGCATTTTCCAATAAAACAGGATCGTTTTGTACCACTTCTTCGGGCATCCAGATTTCAGCGGGAGTTCCACCCCAGTTAGATGAAATCAATCCGATAGGCACATTTTTTAAATCTTCACGTAAACGCTTGGCAAAAAAATAGCCAACCGCACTAAAATATTTCATGGTTTCCGGAGTCGATTCTGTCCAATTTCCCAGTAAGTTATTTTGAGGCGTCGTCGCGGTTAATTTTGGAACCGTAAAAAAACGAATATTAGGATTCATTGCATTTTTTGCTTCTTCTTCTCCATTATCAATTCCCCAGCTTACCGACATTTCCATGTTGGATTGTCCGGAGCAAACCCATACTTCACCAATCAAAATATTTTTCAGAATTACTTCATTATATCCTTTTATGGAAATCGTATAAGGACCACCGGCTTCAGGCGTTTTGATTTTGAGTTCCCATTGCGCCTGATTGTTTGCCGTAACTTTATATTCCTGATTGTTCCAGCTGGAAACTAATTTGATTTCCTCCTTTGGATTTGCCCAGCCCCAAATTTTCACTTCGGAGTTGCGCTGCAATACCATATTATCGCCAAAAATATTCGGAAGGGAAACGTTTGCCATCATTGTGCCGGAAATCAAAAAGAAAACAAACTTAAAAATATTATTTCTCATTTAGCAGCTTTTTTAAAAATGGTCCATATTCAGCAGCCATAATTTTGTGTTCTTCAATATTAGGATGACCTGAGCAACCGCTTGGTGTCATCGGTTTAAATTTGAAAATCAAAATTGGTTTGTGTGTTTTATCTGCATCAAATTCGGATTTTATTTTATTCAGGCAATTTTCAAAAACTACTGCTTTTTCTCCATTTACCATTGGACTATTTGTCAAAACCAATTGCGCATTCGGATTATTTTTATAAAGCATTTTTATAAAATTGACATAATTCGAAACATACTTTTCAGGATCAAAAGGCAGGCGCTCTTTTTTACCATCGCCATTCGAAAAATCATTGGTTCCTAAGGCAATACTGATAATTTCAGGCTGAAAAGCAAAATCATATTTAGGTTTGGAACTGTCTTTTGTCAGATATAAATTTTCATAAACTGCCGGCATAATCGGAACTTCAGGCCTCTCGTCATTCCAGTTACGATAAATTCCGATTCCGGAAACGGAACTCAATAAATAATCGGCATCAATAGTTCTGGACAAGATGGGTCCGTAGGCATAAAATCCATTGTGGTGGTCAAAATATTCGCCCTGATCACACGGAATTGTGGTTGGATCATTTGCTGCTCCACTGGTGATTGAATCTCCAATAAACTCTATTTTCTTTTTCTTTACAGCAGTTATAGTCATTAATTTGGCTGTAGTTCCGGCAAATAACACATTGCCCATTGTGGCTTCCGTTCCTTTATAAATAGTTAGAGTATGCACTTTTTGTTTAGAAGAAACCTTTATTTCAAAAGACTGAACTGGTCCTTTTTCAACTCTCACTTTTCCCATATACTGCCCATCAAGTTCTAACACCACATAATTATGATGTTCCCACGAATCAATACTTTGGAGTAAAACAGCACATTTTTCCCCTGAAAAATTAAACGATACCGAAGCTGCAGTTCCAATTAAAACAGCTTTATTATCCTCCAGTACATCTACCCTTCCGGCATATAAAAAGGTTTTTACTTTAGTTTGCGAAATCGACATTACGGAAATCAGCAAAAACAAAATTAAATGAGGTATTTTTTTGATAAACATAATTTATTCGTTAAAATATAAATACATTTCACAAATATATCCGAATTACATTTTACAGAAAGATACTAAAATGTCAAAAAGCAATAAAAAAACACCAAAAACGTTTATTAAACCAACCTCTTTTTGCTATTCTAAACAAACGCTTTACCTTTATAAACTAATATTTATCCGCCCGCTCACATGAAAACTACTATTCCCGCCGTGTTGTTTCTTTTGCTTACTATTTTATTTTCTTCTTTTACTTTAAAAAAAGACAACAAAACACAATCTGATTCAGTTAAAAAAATCCAGACTGAAATTGAACGGGATTCTGTCATTTCCTATGCAAAACAATATTTAGGAACACGATATTTGTATGCAAGCAGCAATCCAGACAAAGGATTTGACTGTTCGGGTTTTGTATCTTACGTTTTCAAAAATTTTGGTTTGACCTTACCAAGAAGTTCTGGTGGTTATAAAAATGTGGGCAAGACCTTAAAACCTGATGAATTTAAAGTTGGGGATGTATTAGTATTTTATGGTTATAAGGACAAAAGGGTAATAGGTCACGTTGGCATCATCTGTGAAGCCAATGGAATGCAATCGAAATTTATTCACGCTTCATCCGGAAAAGCACAAAAAGTTACCATCACCGGACTTGATGAAGAACACTATACCAAACGATTTTATAAATGCGTTGATGTTTTGTCTCTTGAATAAAAAACTGGCTCTTCGTCTAAATTAGTGGGGTTCCGTAATAAAGAGGTTGTCATTTCGACGAAGGAGAAATCACACTCATATATCGACAAAGATTGAAGAAATAGTTTACGGAGTTTCTTGTGTGATTTCTCCCTCCGGTCGAAATGACAAAACAACTAAATAATTAATGAGAATCATTTATTCAATTCGACTAATTTAGACGAAGAACCAAAAAAAAATAGTTTTTGAATAAGGTTATTAATTGTGGTATTTACTCAAAAGCACCGCAAATTGGAATTTCTAAAATTTTATTCTTCAGTCAATAATTTAATCAGGCTTTCGTCTTTTTGGTAAATATCCTTATAGAAATTCAGCTGCCCTTCGCGATCTACCCAAGCTGTAAAATAACCAATATAAACCGGAACTTTTTTCTTCAGTGTATACCAGCTTTCTTTTCCGGCATGCATGGCTTTATCAATTCTCTCCGGAGTCCATTTCGGGTCATCTTTCAATAATTCAATAGCCAGTTCACGTGGTTTTGCTACACGCACACAGCCGTGACTAAAAGCCCTGCTTTCCCTTTCGAACAAACTTTTTGAAGGCGTATCATGCAGATAGATATTACTTGAATTCGGAAATAAAAACTTAACCAGTCCTAATGAGTTATTTTTCCCCGGAAGCTGCCTTACAGCTCCATTATTCCATTCCAGATTTTTCTTTAGCAGATAGTCTTTGTCTTTCGCCATTCCAGGTTTGATTTCACTTTTAATTATACTTGGCGGAACATTCCAGTACGGACTAAAAACAATATTATTCATCATTCCACTGAAAATAACTGTTTTGGTCATTGTCCTTCCCACCACAACAGGCGATACAAATGCAATTTTACCATCTTCGATTATATACAGTCTAAATTCGGGAATATTGACTTCGATATATTTTTTGCCTTTTTCCAGTTCCGGATCAATCCATCGGCAGCGTTCCATATTGGCAATTATGGTTTTAATTCTGTCTGAAACCGGAATATTAAAATCATTAATGTGTTCTAATAAAATAGTGTTTTTTGGCACATAGCCATGACGTAATTCGTAATTTTTAACGGCTTTCATCAAAACCGAATCACAAACAGCACTTTTGTTATCTTCTTTAATATCTCCGGTTACAAAAAGCCTTTCTCTGATTTGACCAATTATTGCCGAAGAATCTCCTAATTTCAAACCTTTATAATCTTCTCCAACTTCAATTGTTTTCCAGCCTCCCTTTTTTTCAATATCCCTGTATTGGTGAAGTGCATCACGAAGCTTATAGTACTGACTGAACATTTTGCTTTTCTTATCATCACTAATAGTTGATTTTTTAAAAAGAGAATCGGTTAAAACCTGATAATTAAGTTTCTTTCTAGGAAGCAGCCATTCTAATGAAATAGATGTTTTTTCGTCAAAACCTCTGTATACTTTTTCTGCATAATAGAAATACAAATTGGTAATCATCAAATCGGTATTGATTTTAGAAAGCTTGTTAACCGAATTGTTCTCAAAAACCGAATTGATTTCCTTGTACGGAAAATTAGCTTTCAAACCTTCATTTTCTAAACCTTTATATTTATCATACAACGTATTTCCAAACTCAACAACTCCTTTATTATCAAGCCATAATTGGGTAGATTGTTTTTTACTGTATAAAGCAGCAACCTCTTCCTGAAAATTTTTCAATTTGGGATAAGTTTCATAAAATCCGGCAATCGCCAAACTGTCTATGGTAAGTTTTAATTCCGGAATAACAACTTCTGCTTCTTTTGAATTTTCTTCTTTTTTATCTCCTTTTGAATTACAGGAAACAACAATAAAAAGAAGGATAATAGCAGCAAAGCGGAACCAAATTTTCATAATAAATTTTTGAATAAAATTAGAAAAGTTTCCGTAAAAACAAATTCATTTCAAAATAATATTTTGGCATAAAAAAAACTCCCGACACATCACATGTCGAGAGTTTTCCACCTTTATATAATCAACTTTATTTTAGATAACTGTCCCTTTCAGAGTCAGGATTTTAGGCGTTTTTTCGGCATTTGTAGTAACGGTAACCGTTTTTGTAAAAGCCCCTTTGTTTGCCGCATTATAAGTTGCTGTAACTTTTGCAGATTTCCCAGGAAGGATTGGTTCTTTCGTATAATCTGTAGCAGTACAACCGCATGACCCCTGAACATTAGTAATTACGACAGCTGTTTTTCCAGTATTTTTAAATTCGTAAACAATCGCTTTTGGCGTTCCTTGTGGAATTTGCCCTACATCAATTGTTTCTGCTTTCCACACAATTGTAGAAGCATCAAATTTAGTTTCTACTTTTGAAGCGATTACTTTTATAGGTGTAATTGCTGAAAAAGACATTAATCCTAAGGCCAAAACCAGCATTGAAATTTTGATACTTTTCATGATTATTAAATTTTAAAATGGTTTATAGTTAAATTTATATTTCAAAAGTACTTTACATAAAATCAATTCGCTGTTAACCGGTTTCAAATGTTTGTTAATGACTTGTTAAGCGTGATTTTTAATTCTAAATTTGATTAATATTACACTCTCAAAAAAAGATTTTCTTGAAAATTAACAGACTTAACAGCATTATCATACTGGGGTTAATAGCCATAATTGGTATATTGATTGCACAATTGCTTTGGACAAAAGAGGCTTTTACATTAGAACAGAAAAAACTAAGTCAAAAAACTCATATTGCACTTCTCGAAGTAGTCAAAAAACTTCACGAAGGGACCAATCATGAATTGCCTGCACAAAATCCGGTACAAAAAATTGCAAATGATTATTATATCGTAAACATCGACAACGATTTTGAACCTGATATTCTGGAATTTTATTTGAAAACCGAATTCAAAAAAATGAATATCACCACTGATTTTGAATATGCTATGTATAATTGCCAAAGCGACGAAATGGTTTATGGTAATTACATTTCATTATCTGATAAAGGAAGAGCTAAACAGTCGGTTTATTTTCCTAAACACAAAAATCTGGTCTATTATTTTGCTGTACGTTTTCCGCATGAAACGACTTATCTGTTTAGTTCCATGCGTTTTTGGTTTGTATTATCTATCGTTTTGATTTTCATTTTACTGATTTACGTCTATTCGATTTTGACTCTTCTGCAGCAAAAAAAATATTCAGAACTGCAGCGTGATTTCATCAATAATATGACGCATGAATTTAAAACGCCTCTGTCTTCAATTTTAATTGCATCAAAATATTTAATCGGACAAGATAAAATCAAGGAAGACAAAAAACTGCACACTTATACCGATATCATCATTAACCAGAGCAACAAGCTAAACAGTCATATTGAACAGATTTTAAACATAGCCAAATCTGATTATACGCCGCTCGAATTAAAGAAAGAATCCTTATTAATCATACTTGTTATTGAAGAAGTAATTGAAAATATTCGTTTAAAATATCCGGAAGTTTCCATTAAAATTAAAACAGATTCGAGCCATTACGAACTCGAAACTGACACATTTCATTTTACGAATCTCGTTTATAATTTGCTGGATAATGCTGTAAAGTACTGCAATGAAAAGCCTGAAATTACAGTTGGGATTTTTACAGAAAATAAGTTCTTAAAACTGTCCTTTGAAGATAACGGAATCGGAATTGCTTCTAAAAATATTTCATTTATATTTGATAAATTTTACAGAATACAGAATGAAAAAAGCAATGAGGTTAACGGTTTTGGATTGGGTTTGTATTATGTAAAAAAGATTTGCGACCTTCAAAACTGGAAAATTTCAGCAACACAAAACAGCACAAAAGGTACCACCATAACTTTGTCAATCCCAATATAAAAATGAGCAGCTTTAAAATTCTTTATACCGAAGATGATGAAACATTAGCTTTTTTGACCAAAGACAATCTGGAGCAAAATGACTATGATGTAACACATTGTCCTGATGGAAAATCAGGTTTGGAAAGTTTTAAAAACGACGATTTTGATATTTGTATTTTTGATATCATGATGCCAAAAATGGATGGTTTTGAATTGGCAACAGAAATTAGAAAACTCAATACTGATATCCCAATTATTTTTCTCTCTGCTAAAACTTTAAAAGAAGACCGAATTAAAGGTTTGCGTCTGGGTGCAGATGATTATCTTGTGAAACCTTTTAGCATTGAGGAATTGATCCTGAAAATTGAAGTTTTTCTAAAACGTTCACAGAAAAAAAGCAAACACGGAAAAGCAATTTATGAAATAGGAAAATACCAATTTGACACCAAAAATTTTATTCTTTTTAATGACGAAGAAAAGATTGGCCTTACACAACGCGAAGCCGAATTATTGAAATTGTTTCTGGATAATAAAAATTCTGTCTTAAAAAGAGAGCAGATTTTAACAGCACTCTGGGGAACCGACGATTATTTTATGGGACGGAGCCTGGACGTTTTTATTTCGCGCCTTCGAAAAATTCTCGCAAATGAAAAAGGTATTTCTATCGAAAACTTACATGGAATCGGGTTTCGGTTTGTAATGTAATTTACAGATTTTGATTATAAAAAATTTCGTATTTTTAATAGTAAACTTTTAGATATGAAACTGCATCATTTACGAAATGCCACTTTAGTCATTGAAACAGAAAAACATGTCATCTTAATTGATCCTATGTTAGGAAAAAGGAAAACTATAGCTCCTTTTACCCTTTTTCGTTATCCGCCAAAGAGAAACCCGTTGACAGCACTTCCAAAAAACAGCAGGGAAATCCTGAGTAAAGTCACGCATTGCCTCATAACGCATTTACATCCTGATCATCTTGACAAAGCCGGGGAAGTTTTTCTAAAAAGAAAATCCATTCCGGTTATTTGCAGTAGTAAAGACGAAAAAAAGATAATCCAACGAGGTTTAACCGTTTCACAAACGCTCGATTACTGGCAGCCACAAAATTTTCTTGATGGAAAAATAACGGGTATTCCTGCTGTTCATGGCTATGGTTTTATTGCTAAATTGATGGGAAATGTAATGGGCTTTTTTATTGAGTTACTTAACGAAAAAACGGTTTACATCAGTTCAGATACTATTTTCACAAAAGATACAGAAAGGGTTCTTACCGAATTAAAACCAGATATTGCAACTGTTGCCTGCGGAACCACAAGATTAGATTTTGGACAGCCGTTATTAATGAGAATGAATGATATCCTGAAATTTACAGCACTGGCTCCCGGAAAAGTTTTTGCCAATCATCTGGAAGCTTTAAATCATTGCCCGACAACGAGGGAAGAGTTAAAAAAAGCTTTAGCCGAGAATAATCTTTTGTCAAAAACTGCTGTTCCTAATGATGGGGAATGTGTGGAATATTGATTATAAAACCAACAAACCAAACTCACGTAAAGTATTAACGGGTTTTGAATACCAAAACAATTCAAAATCTTCAAGCGAAGTTTCGAAGTTATTTTTCACTTCCTGAAAAGTATAATTTTTAGGATTTGAAACCGTTATTTTTTTCAGGATTTCGACCAGCCATTCTCCTTCTTCTTTGTTTGTCTGAATGGTAAAACTTTCTTTTTTATCATGAAAAGTCAGCGACATCATTTCCCAGGTTCTTCCTTTTTTAGATTTTGTAAAATGTTCTGCAAAAGGCTTCCCTCCTAACCAGACTACTTTTGCATTTGGTTTTGTATTGAAATCGTTTTGTTCTTCTAAAGCATTAAAAATAAAATCAGGATCTATTTTTGTTTTCGGAATTTTAAAGTCAAACCAATCCTGTAGCTCGTAATCAAAACAGATTCCGTGCATAAAATTGAATAGTGATTTCTTTAATCCAAAACTGAATTTATCGTGATTGATTCCTGTAGAATCGGTATAATCAATATCATTATTGGCAAAAGTTCCAATCGTTTCTGTAGCTTTTGTAACGCCAAATTTCTCCGGATACAAACCAACCGGACTGTGAGCTGTCATAGCAAACTGATGCCAAAACCCGGATTGTAAAACGCCTGCTTCAAACAACTGACGGACCATTTCGAGACTATCAACGGTTTCCTGAATCGTCTGTGTTGGGTAACCGTACATCAAATAAGCGTGAACCATGATTCCGGCTTCTGTAAAATTACTGGTCACTTTGGCGACTTGCTCAACCGTAACCCCTTTATCGATTAACTTCAATAATCGGTCTGAGGCAACTTCCAATCCTCCGGAAACTGCGATACAGCCGGAAGCTTTTAGCAACAAACATAAATCGGCAGAGAAGCTTTTTTCAAAACGAATGTTTGTCCACCATGTGACAGCCAATTTTCGTTTTAAAATTTCAAGTGCCAGCGCACGCATCAAGGCAGGCGGTGCAGCTTCATCAACAAAATGGAAACCATTCTGACCGGTTTGCTCCATCAAATCTTCCATTCGGTCGCAAAGCAAATTAGCGGCAACAGGTTCATACACTTTTATATAATCTAACGAAATATCGCAGAAAGTACATTTTCCCCAATAACAGCCATGAGCCATAGTAAGTTTATTCCAACGCCCGTCACTCCACATTCGGTGCATCGGATTCACAATTTCGATAACCGAAATATATTTATCCAAAGGCAGATCAGAATAATCCGGAGTTCCTACATACGCTTGTTTATAATCGTGTTTTAGGGAATTGTTTTTATAGACAACTTCTCCTTTTTCTAATAAAAAAGTTCTTTTGTATGAATTGTAATCCGGGTTTTCTAAATTGAAAATTAATTCTTCAATTGGCACTTCTCCATCATCCAAAGTAATAAAATCGAAAAACTCAAAAACACGTGCGTCAGAAAGCGAACGTAATTCGGTATTTGGGAAACCACCTCCCATTGAAATCTTAATTTCGGGATGATTTTGTTTTACCCATTGCGCGCATCGGAAAGCACTGTATAAATTTCCCGGAAAGGGAACCGAAATTAAAAATAAAGTCGGTTTTACAGTTTCAATTTTAGCTTTCAAAAGTGAAATTAAAATTGAATCGATATAAGTTAAATTCTGCTGTAAAGCTTCATATAATTCATCAAAAGAATTGGCACTACGCCCCAAACGTTCGGCATATCGGCTAAAGCCAAAATTTTCGTCTATACATTCAACAATAAAGTCCGAAATATCTTCAAGAAATAAAGTCGCTAAGTGTTTCGCTTTATCCTGAGTTCCCATGGTTCCGAAAGCCCAGTCGAGTTCTTCCAGCTGTGCAAAACGGGATGCTTCCGGTAGAAAATCTTCCTGGCAAATCTGCAAAGCCAATGTTGGATTTTTTCCCTGTAAAAACTGGATTACCGGATCGATGGTTTTGATGTATTCATCCTGTAAAGCAAAGATTCGCTTGGAATTATCCGAGATTTCATTTCCAACAACTTGAAACCTGAAACCTGACCCGAGGCTGGAAGCCGAATTGGCGGAGCAAACCTGAAACAAATCTAAAAGTCCTTTCTTCGAAAATAGTTCCAAAATCACATCAATACCCAAATCGGCCTGAAACGATTCTATGTTTTTCGTGTTTAGAAAACCTTTTATATAAGCGGTTGCCGGATACGGAGTATTCAGTTGGGTAAAGGGCGGTGTAATTACAAAAAGCTTGGTTTTCAAAAGGAAATATTTTCTGCAAAAATACGGGATATTTATTTTGTTTTTTGCGAAAAGATTCAACAGCTTAGTTTTGTTCTATTTTGTAGATATTTAATTACATTTGCGGGCATTAAATCATAGCCATGAAGCGAATTTTACTTTTTTTATCTTTATTATTTTTTACCCATACATTTTCGCAAAGCACAAATCATGCAATAGGTTTTAAAGAAAACAAAGGTCAGATTACAGATCAGAAAGGCAAACCGAATACGGCAGTAAAATATCTCTTAAATACTGGTGGTTTAAACGTTCAGTTAAGAAAAAATGGCTTTTCATATGATATTTATGAGGTAAAAAAAACGCCAATTGTTCTTTCGAAAACTTCGAAAACCCATCCTTATCAGATTCCGGAAAAAGATCATGACAAAAAACCTGAATATGATTTAGAGTATTTATTTCACCGAATAGATATTGATTTTGTAAATTCAAATTCGAAAGTTGAATTAATTACAGATCAGGAATCAAAAGATTTTGACAATTATTACAACATTCCAAACAAACCCGAAGGTATTATTGGAGTGCATCAATATAAACAGATAACTTACAAAAATATTTACCCAAATATTGATGTTGTTTTTACGATTCCGGCTGATCCTAAAAAAGTGGTTGAATATAATTTTATCGTTCATCCAAAAGGAAAAATATCCGATATTCAATTAAAGTTTAATGGTGCCGAAACAGATTTAGTTGAAAATAAAATCCAAATGAATGTGCGTTTTGGAAAAATGGAAGAAACGCTTCCAGCTAGCTGGATTGAAGATGGAATCACCAAAAAGGAGATTTCTGTTGGTTATAAGAAGATTAAAAATAATGTTTATGGGTTTAAAACTTCTAATCAAGTTTCAGACAAAACTGTAATTATTGATCCGGTGCCAATAAGATTATGGGGAACTTATTATGGAGGAGAAGGAGGCGACTTTTCAACTGCTTTGTGCAATGATACAAATAACAATGTTTACTTTTCCGGATATACCCGAAGTACTACAAATATAGCTACAATTGGCTCAATTCCTGAATCAAGCTTGTCGACATATTATAATGGATTTGGATATGTTACTAAATTTGATCAAGATGGTCATAGAATTTGGGGAACTTACTATTCTGTAATTCCATATACTATAAAAGTTGATTCAAATGGAAATCTATATTTTACAGGTACGGAACATATCGATGCGACTAACGTTACCACCTCAAATTCGCATCAGCCATCAAAAAACATGTACGATTATTCTGCTGCATATCTTGTGAAGTTGAATTCATCAGGATTAAGAGAATGGGGTACATACTACGGAGCTGAAAGTTTTGATTTTGGAAATGATTTATGCTTTGACAAATCTGATAATGTTTATTTGGTGGGGAGAACACAAAGTACTACTCAAATTTCGACTCCTGGAAGTTATCAACCTATACATGGTGATGGTTATCTTGATAGTGATGGTTATATAGTAAAATTTAGTCCTCAAGGAGTCCGATTATGGGGAACTTATTTTGGGGGAACAGGAAATGACGAAATTAATTCGTGCAATATTTCTGACGACGGTTTTTTGTATGTAACTGGAAATACAACCAGTATTAGTGACATTGCAACGCCTAACTCTTATGAACCAAATTTTATAGGCTACGGCTCTGCAATGATAGCAAAATTTACATTGGACGGTATGAGAATTTGGGGAAGTTATTGCAACGGAGCAAGATTTTCAACTATAAGTAAATCAGTAGTAAAAGAAAATTTTTTATATATCATAGGTAAAACTGATTCACATAATAATCTAATTAGTACAAATACTTTTAATCCAACCTTTCAACGTTCATCATTTTGGTTAGGATCTGATTACAATAGCTATGTTATTAAATTTGATCTTAGTATACAAAAACAGGTTTGGGGTACATACTTTGGTGAAATTATTCAAGATATTGCTGTTAACTCTAAAAACAAAGTCATAATAGAAGGTTGTACAGACATAAAAGATGGAATAGCAACACCTAATGCATATTCTACATCTCCTCAGTATGGTGATGCATACATGATAAAGCTTGATGAAAATGGTCAAAGAGAATGGGGAACTTATTATGGAGGAAATTATAGTGAAGGAATTAATACTGCAGCAGATGTAATTAATAAAATTTCAATAGACAAATCAGATAATATATATTTAGTTGGAAACACACAAAGTTCCAAAGGGATTTCGACCCCTGGAGCCCATCAAGAAAAATATTCATTAAATTCTGTTGGAGATATTCGTAATGTTTATTTAGCCAAATTTCAAGACTGTCTGTCAGACCCACAGGTCAAAAGCAACTCACCAGTCTGCATTGGCAAAACATTAGAACTTATAGCATCCGGAGGAACAAACTATTCCTGGACTGGACCAAACGGTTTTACATCAACAGACCAAAATCCAGTAATTACAAATGCTTCTTTGGCTAATTCAGGAGAATACAGCTGCTTGATTACAGGAACCGGTGGTTGTGATGATACTAAAAAAATCACAGTTGTTATTGGTGATATCCAAGCTCCTATACCTAATATTGCTACTTTACCCTCAATAACAGGTGATTGTAATACTATAATCAACACTTTACCAACCGCTACAGATGCCTGCGCAGGGATAATTACAGGAGTAACTTCGAATCCATTATCATACACACTTCCTGGAAGCTATATTATTGTTTGGAATTATAATGATGGAAATGGAAATACTTCTAAACAAGAGCAAACCGTTACTATTACAAGTCAACCGGTTCCGGTCGCTAATACTCCACAAGTTTTCTGTATACAAGAAAATGTCACTTTAGACGATATCGCAATTACAGGACAAAATATAAAATGGTATGATCACCAAACAACAGGATCACTTTTGCTTAATACAACATTACTACAAAATAATATTGTCTATTATGCTTCACAAACTATAAATGGCTGTGAAAGCGAAAGAATTCCAGTTACAGTAAACATTCAAAATACTCTTCCTCCAACAGGAAATACAAATCAGCCATTCTGTACAGGTCAGAATCCAACAATTGCAGATATTCAAATTACTGGAAATCAAATAAAATGGTATGACGCTTCTATAAATGGAAATCTTCTCCCAGCTACAAAAAATCTTCAAAACGGTAAAACTTATTATGCAACACAAACTAAAAACGGCTGTGAAAGCGAAAAATTCGGAGTTACAGTATCAATAGTAAATACGCCTTCAGCTCCAATAAAAAATGGAAATACAGAATTCTGCAAAAGCGAAAATGCAACTTTAAACAACATCAGCCTTACAGGTCAAAATATAAAATGGTATGAGTCTAATACCTCAACAACTGTTTTACCAAATACAACTTTGTTAGAAAACAACATAACCTATTATGCTTCGCAAACTGTTGGATGCGAAAGTAACAGAACACCTGTTTCAGTTTCAGTTTATAATACGCCATTACCTAACGGAAATAACAATCAACAGTTTTGCATTGATGAAAACGCCACAATTACTGATCTGAATATTTCCGGAACAAATGTTAAATGGTATGACGCCACGACAAATGGAACTAATCTATCAGCAACAACATTGCTGCAAAACGCTACTTATTATGTTACACAAACACTAAATAATTGTGAAAGCGGAAAGCTTGGTGTTACAGTGAAAATTCAGGATACTCAAAAACCAATTGCCAACTCAGCACAAACATTCTGTATTCAGCAAAATGCTATAATAGATGACATTAAAATTAATGGAGAAAATATAAAATGGTATGATCAGCCTGCAGAAGGAATTAATTTATCAGAATCTACCCCTCTTCAAAATGGAATTACCTATTATGCTTCTCAAACAATAAAGGATTGCGAAAGTGAAAGAACTCCAGTGACAATCCAAATTATGGAAGCCACTACAGCCAATTGTATCAATTTTGTTGATGAACTTCCATTTCCGAAATTTTTCACCCCTAATAATGATGGTTCTAATGATTTCTGGACAATTGATTTTGCCTATTTAAAACCTAATATGGGAATCCGGATTTTTGACCGATATGGCAAATTCATCAAAGAACTAGCTCCCAATACAGCCTGGGACGGAACTTATATGGGTCAAAACTTACCGGCTTCGGATTATTGGTTTGTTGTAACCCGATTAAATGAAACAGAATTTAGAGGACATTTTAGCCTGAAACGATAAATTAAAACCAAAAAAGGATGCCATTTAACTGACATCCTTTCTTTTTTACTTTTTCTTCTTGGCCGACTTATCTTTTTTAGTATCACCATTGAGTTTTTTGTTCAGCCTTTTTTCAGATTCTTCAATCATATAATCATAGCAAGTATTGATTGTAGAAAGCTTTACTTTTTTAATCACTTTCAACGCTTTTTTAAATTCTTGCTGACGTTCTAAAAGTGTGATTTTCTTCAAAAGAATTTCTACTTTATTGATTCCTTTGACAGTCAATGCAAAATCAATCAGTTTCATTGCTTCATCGTAATCTTCATTCAAAATTAAGGTATGAATGTAAAAAGGATACACTTCTAAAGCATAAATATTAATCGAAAGTGCTTTTTGAAAATACTCTTTGGCTTCTTCATATTTCAATAACTGATCTGCGAAAACCTGACCGTATAAACACAAGGCCATGATATTTTTATCATCATAAGACAAAGCATAATCCAAAGATTCGATGGTTCCTTCCAACCAATACGGATAATTGTCTAATGCCTGAAAAAGATATTTATCTACTGTTTTCATAATTTTTCTATTCGAAAATGCAAAGATTCTATTGTTCACGGTCGAAATAATCTTCCCGTTTTAATCTTTGCCGTTCCTGTTTGTAATTTTTAACTTGTTTTTGTTTTTTAAAATCTGAACCTTGAAAAATCCGAATCGGATTGCCTCGCTGAATTTGTAATTGATTGATCCATTGTGCCTGAAATTCGGCTTTGAAATGTTTTACGGTTTCATCTTTAAACTTCTGCAACAATCTTTCTGTTGCCAGTTTTTTATTCTGATGCTGAGATCGAGAATCCATAGCCACTACGCTAATTCCTGTTGGAACGTGAGTTGCTCGTACTGCCGAACTTACTTTGTTTACATGTTGTCCTCCCGCACCAGAACTGCGCATCGCCTGATACTGAATATCTTTTTCTGCAATTTCTGTCGTTGTCGCTTTATCAACTTCAAAAATTCCGATAAACCAATTTTTACGTTTATGAAATTTCCTAAACTGACTCTGCCCGATCCATTGAATAGTTCCAACCCACGAGTTTACGAATTCATTTAGATTATCACTTTCGAGTAAAATTGTGGCTGTTTCTACGGTTCCGTTTTCGATTCCTTTTTCACGTTTAAGCAAGGTTGTTTTTATTTTATTACCATGTGCTTCTTCCAGAAAAGTTTTCAGCACCTGAGCCACAACCCAGCTGCATTCAGCCGGACCGCGCCCTGATGTTATTTGAATTATTTTTTCCATAATTTCTGTTTTTTCTAGCGATCCATTCTAACGATTTTTGGAGTGAATGTACCTAATACATCTACCAATTCGTTTTGGTTTGCCATTACTTTATTAATGTCTTTGTACGCCATTGGCGCTTCGTCAATATTACCGCCAATCAAAGTCACGTCGTTTTCTTTGAGCACTTTTTTAATTTCACTTTGCGTAAAAGTTTCTTTGCATTTTTTTCTCGAAAACAATCTTCCTGCACCATGAGAAGCAGAGTTCAAACTTTCCGTATTTCCTTTTCCCTGAACAATAAATCCCGGAGCAGTCATCGAACCCGGAATAATTCCGAGTTCTCCAGCGTTTGCAGGAGTTGCACCTTTTCGATGCACAATAGCTTCTTTGCCGTTTACGATTTCTTTCCATGCAAAATTGTGATGGTTTTCAATGGTTACAACCACTCTTTTTCCAATCGCTTTTGCAATTCGGCGGTGAATATCGTCATGACAGGCTTTGGCATAATCTCCTGCTAAATTCATAGCAAGCCAGTATTCCTGACCATCATGAGTGTTCAAATCCAGCCATGCCAGATGTTGCACATTTTTTGGTAACGGACATTGTTTGGTTGCCAGATACGTATAATGTTTGGCGATATTAGCACCCAAACCTCTTGAACCACTATGGGAAAGCACTGCAAAATATTCCCCAACTCCGATCTTCCATTCATTAAGCGGATCGGTGATTTTTGCAATTCCGAATTCTACAAAATGATTTCCTCCACCAGAAGTTCCTAATTGTTTGTAAGCTTTACTTAAAAGGTTTTTCAAAAGCGGAATATCCTGAAATTCACTTCGGCTAAATACTTCATGATCTGCACGAATAGTGTGAGTTTCATACATTCCAAATTTGGTATTGTCTTTTAAAATAGCCTGCAGCTGCTGCTCTTTTCCTTTGAAGAAAGAAGCCGGAATATCAAAAATTGACAAACTCATTCGGCAGCCTATATCTACTCCAACTCCATAAGGAATTACAGCATTATCTGTCGCCAGAACTCCACCAATTGGCAATCCGTAGCCGGAATGCGCATCCGGCATTAAAGCTCCGGCTACTGAAATTGGTAATTTTAAGGCATCATACAACTGATATTTTGCCTGTTCATCAATCTCATTTTCTCCGAATATCGAAAAAGGCACTCTTGTGTTGTTAAGCTGATGCATTCTGACCTGTACCGGATTTACTAATCCTTCCGCAACTTTTCCCCAGGTTCCGTGTCCGGTAAATCTTTCCGGAAACAGTAAAACTTCTTTGGCCTCGGTTAATATACTTTCTTTTTTTTCTCTTTTTCTGTATCGGTTGATTTGCCCCAAGGCAATATTGATACTATTGTTTTTTGGAAAGCCTATTTTAATCAGGTCTTTTCCGGATAATTTATTTCCCATTTGTTTTTTACTATTGAAATTCTTTCAAAATCAATATTGCCTTTTTCTTTTTTGCAAAAAAATGAATGCTTTACATCAAACTATTTAAGGCGTAAGAATGTAACGCAAAACATCATGCAAACTAAGAGCAATAGATTTTGATCAACATTTTTATCTGAAACAGATAAATTTAGTTCGGATATTCGGGAATTTTTGAAGTGTCTAGAATAAAAAAAGCCCGAAAGTTATTTTCCTTCGGGCTTGTTCATATCTCTAAAATTGATTTGCTATGATTGAGAAAAGCCACGAAGACACATGCCAACAGAATCTGATCCTGATGCGATGTTTTGAGAGGTAAGGTTTAATACAAACATTGTCTTCGTTTATTAATAGTTAATTACTTATTTTCTGATGCAAATTTTGTGAATTATTTTTTTAATAAACAAATTAAATCATAAAACTTTCTTAAAATATTTTCAAAGCACTAAAAAATAAGCAGTTTAAAAATTATTTTTTTTACATCTATTTCATTTTTTAAACCCTAACCATACTCATTATTTCCAATGTTTAAAAGCGATGATTATAGAATGTTCATAAAAAACAAAATTTATCCCCTTAGCCCCGATTACTTCACTTAACATTTATCCTAATCGGAGTTCAGTGAACTTCGTTTGCAGTGAAAATCCTTTTTTGCCGGGGTTTGGCATAAAAGATTACTTCACTTAACTTTTATTTCAATCGGAGTTCAGTGAACTTCGTTTGCAACGGAAAGCGGGACTTTGTTTAATTAAAAACCTAATTTTCTGCTTCTAAATTTAATCCAAAAAAAAGAGGTAACGAATGACTCGTTACCTCGGTATAAATTAGTTTTGAAAATACTAAAACTGATGTACTTTTTTAGAAATCACTAAAAAGGAAACTAAAGAAACAAAAGCCGCAATTGTCAGATAAAAACCAACATAATTCAAACCATACGTACTGGCCAGCCAAATGGCAATCATCGGTGCAAAAGCGGCACCTAAAATTCCTGCCAGATTAAAAGTCAAGGAAGCACCTGAATAACGAACAGTCGTAGGAAACAACTCTGATAAAAAAGTTCCCAAAGGTCCATAAGTAAAGCCCATCAAAGACATTCCGATACAAACAAAAGAGGTTATTAAAAACGGACTTCCTGAATTGAGGAATAACGAAAAGAGAAATCCGAAAATCGCAATAGCAATTGTTGTAAAAATTAATATTTTTCTACGGCCAATTTTATCTGCAACCAAAGCTGAAACCGGAATAAAAATAGCAAAAAACAATACCGAAAACAGTTGGATCAATAAAGCATCTCTTTTTACATAACCTAAATCTGAAGTAACCCAGCTCAGGGTAAATACGGTCATTAAATAAAATACCAAAAATGTAGTTACTGCTGCTAATGTTCCGAAAATTAATTGGTTTTTATAGGATTTAATAAGAGTCAAAAACGGAACTTTTACTTCTTCGTGCGCATTTTTAGAATTTTCAAATGATGGAGTTTCTGTAATTTTGGTTCGGATATAAAAACCAACTATAACCAATAGCGAACTGGCGATAAAAGGAATTCTCCAGCCGTAATTCATGAAATCTTCATTACTCATGGAATCCGTCAGCAACAAGAAAGTCCCTCCTGAAAGCAACAATCCGATTGGCGCTCCCAATTGCGGAAACATCCCGTACCAGGCACGTTTGTGTGGTGGTGCATTTTCAATGGCTAATAAAACAGCTCCTCCCCACTCTCCTCCTAAACCTACACCTTGTCCAAATCGACAAAGCATCAATAACAATGGAGCGGCCACACCAATACTGGCATAACCAGGTAAAAATCCTATTGTAACTGTAGAAATTCCCATAGTCAATAAGGCTGCAACTAATGTAAATTTTCGACCGATTTTATCTCCATAATGTCCAAAAAAAGCAGAACCCAGCGGACGGGATAAAAAGGCTATTGAAAAAGTAGCTAATGATTCTAAAGTTGCCATGGTAGCATCTGAACCGGGAAAAAATAATTGAGGAAAAACCAATACGGCTGCATTGGCATAAATATAAAAATCAAAAAATTCAATTGTAGTGCCAATAAGGCTTCCAAACAGAACATGCTTTAAGGAGTTCTTTTGATTAGGGTTACTTTCCATATAACTTTTATATAACTTTTTTATCTGCAAAAATAGAGTTTCATTGTAAATAATTCAGTTTTAGAAAAATTAGTTTCACAACACTCAAGTTTTTTAACAAATTTTGTAAATTTTCATTGTTACACAACTTCTCAAAAAACTAAAAAGCTGATTACAAAGTTTTTAAACCAAAAAATAAAAATCAAATCATAAGCAATCGTTAAAACCATTTTTAACTGCATATTTTCATTAAATTTACAGCTGTCAAAAATAAATTCAAAATTATGCCAACCGACTGTATCAGCTATCAAAACTCAGGGTATTTCTCTAAATTGATGCAAGACTATTTAGATCAGAAACCAGAATTAAAACCGCTGTACAATCACTTTCCAACACTTGAAAATTTCGAAAAACAAATTATCGAAAAGCAATCAAATTTTGATAACGCAAATCGGGTTGCATTAGTAGATACATTAAAAAAACAATATCAAAATATCGAAATCTCAGATTCGACTAAACAAAATATTGAACTTTTAACACTAGAAAACACATTTACAATTACAACAGGTCATCAGCTAAATTTATTCAGCGGACCATTATATTTTCTTTATAAAATCATTTCAACTATTAATCTTACCAAAGAATTAAAGTCGAAATATCCATCGAATAATTTTGTTCCGATTTACTGGATGGCAACGGAAGATCATGATTTTGAAGAAATCAATTATTTTAATTTTAAAGGAAAAAAATTCCGTTGGAACAAAGAAAGTACGGGGCCTGTTGGAAGACTCTCGACGGAAGGTTTAGCCGAATTTCTGGAAATTTATGCTTTAGAATTGGGATCAAGTACGAATGCCAATACGCTGAAAAAACTGTTTGAAGATGCTTATCTGAAACATGATAATCTTGCAGATGCAACACGTTTTTTAGCCAATAGTCTATTTGCTTCTCAGGGCTTGGTTATCATTGATGCAGATGATTCTGACCTGAAACGAGCTTTTATACCGTATGCAAAAGAAGAATTAGTAAAGCAGACTTCGTTTAAAACTGTACAGAAAACAATCGAAAAACTGACCGATTATAGTGTTCAGGTAAATCCACGCGAAATTAATTTGTTTTATATCGAAGATAATTTGCGTGAGAGAATCATTTTCGAAAAAGACAGATACTTTATAAACAATACGAAAATCTCATTTTCTAAGGGAGAAATTTTCTCTGAACTAGAAAACAATCCTGAAAAATTCAGTCCAAATGTAATTATGCGTCCGTTGTATCAGGAAATTATCTTACCTAATTTATGCTACATTGGCGGAGGCGGAGAAATTGCTTACTGGCTGGAATTGAAATCATTTTTTGATGCCGTAAATATAACTTTCCCAATACTTTTAGTCCGTAATTCAGTACTTCTGGCAACCGAAAAACAGGTTAAAAAAGCAGATCAGTTGCATTTAAACTGGAAAGACTTATTTACGAAACAAGAAGATTTATTAAACGCTGTAACACATAAAATATCAGCTTTTACAATTGATTTATCTGCTCAAAAAGAAATTCTGAAAACCCAGTTTCAATATCTTTACGAATTAGCAGATCAAACCGATAAATCTTTTTCAGGTGCAGTAAAAGCTCAGGAAATTAAACAGACAAAAGGTCTTGAAAACCTTGAAAAACGTTTGCTTAAAGCACAAAAAAGAAAATTGCAGGATCAATTAAAAAGAGTTACTGACTTGCAGTGCGAATTGTTTCCAAATAACAGTTTACAGGAACGTCAGGTCAATTTTTCTGAATTTTATTTAGAAAAAGGCGAACAATTAATTCCATTATTAACTCAAAAATTAAAACCTTTAGAAACTAATTTTTCAATTATTACAATATAGATACCGATAAAATACTACAACAATCAGGAATAAAATAACCACTCCGTTCCGGATTATTGTTTCAAACCAAATAGCGATTTTTAAAATAATTAACTAACCAATTTACCCAAAACAAATGGTAAAAGAACGCTTAATTTCGCTAGATGTCTTTCGTGGACTCACTATTTTATTAATGACAATTGTCAACAATCCCGGAGACTGGGGCAATGTTTATCCTCCTCTCTTACATGCCGACTGGCATGGATGCACCCCAACCGATTTGGTATTTCCTTTTTTTGTTTTTATTATGGGAGTTGCTGTTCCGCTTGCGATGCCTGAAAAATTTTATGGCAGTACAACATTCAGTAAAATTTTAGTCCGCTCACTTCGAATGTTATGTCTGGGAATTTTCTTCAACTTTTTTGGTAAAATTCAATTATTCGGACTCGACGGAATTCCACTTTTAATTGGAAGATTAGCCATAACCATTGCTATTGGTTATGCTTTAATGGGAAGTTTTAGTTCTAAAGTAAAAAACATTTTAGCTTTTTCAATTCTGCTTATTTATCTGGTTTTGGCCTACAGCGATATAGAAGCCTATCATAATGTAAGGCTTCCTGGGGTTTTACAACGAATTGCCATTGTATATTTCGTAGTTTCACTTTTATATTTAAAAACTAATTTAAAAACACAAATTATAACCGGAGCAGTTTTAATATTAGGATATTGGGCTATAATGACACTGATTCCCGTTCCCGGAATTGGAGAAGCAAATCTTGAAAAAGGAACCAATCTGGCATCATGGCTTGATAGTATTTTGCTAAAAGGTCATATGTATAGCGGTACTGTCACCTGGGATCCAGAAGGAATTTTAAGTACCATTCCATCCATTGTAAATGGAATTATCGGACTATTAATTGGACAGCTTTTGCAAAGTGATAGTTCTAAAGTAAAAAAAGCATTAAAAATGGGCAGGATTGGTGCTTTTCTTGTCATTTCAGGATTACTTTGGGATTTGGTTTTTCCAATCAACAAATCGCTTTGGACAAGCAGTTACGTTTTATTCACAACTGGATTGGCAACCGTATTTTTTACCATATTATATTATCTGATTGATATTGCAGAATATAAAAAAGGTTTTAAACCATTCCTTATCTGGGGTGTAAATCCGATAATTGTTTTTTTCTGTTCTCAGATTATTCCGCAGGCTTTGGTAATGATCCAGTTTCAAAATCCAAAAAATCCCGAAGAACAAACCAATCTTTTAGATTTCTTATACCGCTTCTGGATTGCGCCATTCTTCAGTAACCAAATGACAGCCTCATTAGCCGGTGCACTGGTTTACGTTTGCATCTGGACATTTATTTTGTGGATATTCTACAGAAATAAATTAATATTTAAAGTTTAAAAATATTCCACCTATTTATAGAGACGCTTAGCAGTGCCTCTCTTTTTTTTGCAACATGATTCATTATTTAGATTTTTATTATTCAAAACATCATTGTAACCTATTTTAATTGTGAATATATTAAAATCAATTCGCAAAAAAGTTCTATTTTTGCACCAAATTTAAAAAACACAAAAAATGGCTACAAATAGAACTTTTACCATGATTAAGCCTGATGCAGTTGCAAACGGACACATCGGAAATATCCTGGCAATGATTACAAACGGAGGTTTCAAAATCGTTTCATTAAAATTAACGCAGTTAACTGTAGCTGATGCAAAAGCATTTTACGCAGTTCACGCAGAAAGACCTTTCTACGGAGAATTAGTAGAATTCATGTCACGCGGACCAATTGTTGCTGCAATTTTAGAAAAAGACAACGCTGTAGAAGATTTTAGAACTTTAATTGGAGCTACAAATCCTGCTGAAGCTGCTGAAGGAACTATTCGTAAAGCATACGCAACTTCTATCGGAGAAAATGCAGTACACGGATCTGACAGTGATGAAAATGCAGCTATCGAGAGTGCATTCCACTTTGCAGGAAGAGAGCAGTTTTAATTTAGACTTCTTAGATTATTGGATTTTTAGACATACTTAGATTCCTTAAAATCTTATAAAAGGAAACCCACTTCGTTGAAGTGGGTTTCCTTTTTTTAATCACTTTTTTTTTCAATCCAACAATCTAAAAATCTAGCTATCTAAGTTAGCCTAAAATTCTAAGAAGTCTATCGTAAAACCACATCCTTCACAACCTCACGCCCCAACTCTTCATTTATCATTTTAACGATTTTGGATTTCCCATGACTTAATTCTTCACGTAAAACAGCTGATGCCAGTTCTACATAAAGTGTAGTACCTTTAAGGATAACATTTCTTGTATACGTTTTTACACCATTCCCCATCAAATTTGCCCACGCGTCTTTTACATCAATCTGATCCATTCCGGGCTGCAATTTATTTACCTGAATAATCTGCTGCAAAACAGCTCCAATCGTACTTTCGTTATTTAGTCTTTTCGCCATCTTTTAATAAATTTACTGGTCCTGATTTTTTATAATGATATTCTTTATTCTGATTATTTTTCACAACAAAAGTCTCATCTGAAATTGAAATCAGCTCTTCGCTCCACTTTGCATAATCCGTTTTATAATCCAAAAACACTCCTTTATCTGTAAAACGAACAGATACATTTTCAAAAGTATTTGTTGTCAAAAAAGTTCCGTCAAGCTGTGCCATCACTTTTGTCCGTGTCCCTTTAGTCCCTTTAATCTGAAAATAATCAAAGTTCTCATTCATTCCGTATAACTTCTCCTCACCTTTATCAAAAACCACCTTTTCAATTTCCCAATAGCCATTCAGTTTTGCAATATCTGCCGGTTTAATTTCCTGTTTGCAGCCCACAAACAAAAGCGACACAACCAAAATCATAAAAGTGTTTTTCATACTATATATTTTAATAAGAAGCTGTTTCGTGCTGTCCGCTATATCTTTTTCCTGCTGGCAGCAGCAGGAAAAAGGATGCCGCTTCCATCAGGGCTAGGGCTCCGGTTTTCAAAAGATTTTTAGAGAACTACAAAGTTAACTTTATAAACTTTAAAAGAAATAAAAATCTGCTAAACACATTAAACTATTTTATATATTTTTGGTCATACCACAAACCAAAAACATAAACCATGACTAAAACAATTTACAAGATCCTGATTCTCTTAGTATGCATCAGCTGTAGTAAAGAAGACAACAGCTCTGACACCACTCCAACACAAAACATGTATTTCCCTCCTCTGACAGGAAATACTTGGGAAACCCAATCTATATCAGGCCTAAAGTGGAACCAAAATGCTGTTCAGCCGCTTTTAGACTATTTAGAACTCAAAAATTCAAAATCATTTATCATCTTGGTTAATGGCCGAATCGTTTTAGAAAATTACTTCGGAGATCATTCAGCAACCAAAAACTGGTATTGGGCAAGTGCAGGAAAAACATTAACCTCTACCGTTACAGGAATTGCCCAACAGGAAGACCTTATCAACATTAACAATAAAGTATCTCAATATCTGGGCACTGGGTGGACAAGCGAAACACTTGCGAAAGAGAATTTAATTACCTGCAAACATCTACTAACAATGACATCAGGTCTTGATGACAGCACTGATGATGTTGAACCAGCCAATCTAATCTACAAAGCCGATGCAGGTACACGCTGGGCATATCATAATGTTTACGTAAAACTTCAGGATCTTGTTGCAGCAGCAAGCAAACAGAACTGGTCAGTCTATTTCAACGCTAAATTGAGAGATAAAATTGGGATGGATGGCACTTGGGTTCAATTAGGCGTAAACAGCGTTTATACAAGCACTACCAGAAGCATGGCGCGTTTTGGTTTACTGATGCTGAATAAAGGAAAATGGGATAACAATACTATTTTGAATGAAACTTATTTCAATGAAGCCACTAACACATCCCAAAATATTAATTTAGGATATGGTTACCTTTGGTGGCTAAACGGAAAAGCGAATTATCATCTTCCTCAATCACAACTTACTTTTCAGGGAAGTGTAATTCCAACTGCTCCAAGCGATATGTTTATGGCTCTGGGAAAAAACGATCAAAAAATCTATGTTATTCCAAGCAAAAAAATGGTTGTCATTAGAATGGGAGATGCTGCTGATAATGTAAATCTGGCCTTATCTGATTTTGATAAGGTGTTATGGCAGAAAATTAGTGCATTATACCAATAACACAAAAGAATTACAGTAATTTCCATCCCTTACTTTTCAAAAAGCTTTTGCATTCCGTGCAGAAGCTTTTTGAATAAATTAAAAAAGCAAATAGAAAAAAACTATCGCTTTGTACGGATTCTTTTCAACATTCCTGCAAAAAAGAAAGACAGCCCCAATACCAATAGAACATAATAAAAAGACAAGCTTTTATCTTTTGAAACATTTGCAATAACAAAACACAGAACACTTGCAAAATAAAATGCAACAGGAGGTATATTTTTCATTTTATGTTTAAGGAATTATTTAAAAAAACTGTCAACGAATTCATATTTATTAAAGACTTGCAAATCTTCAATTCCTTCGCCGACACCTATGTATTTTACCGGAATTTGAAACTGGTCTGAAATGCCAATTACAACGCCGCCTTTTGCAGTTCCGTCTAATTTTGTAACAGCCAGGGAAGTTACCTCAGTTGCTGCTGTAAACTGTTTTGCCTGCTCAAAGGCATTTTGACCTGTAGAACCATCCAAAACCAAAAGTACATCGTGAGGAGCATCAGCTATAACTTTCTGCATTACACGTTTTACTTTTGAAAGCTCGTTCATCAGATTAATTTTATTATGCAAACGGCCTGCTGTATCAATAATTACTACATCAGCATTTTGTGCTACGGCTGACTGCAAAGTATCAAAAGCGACAGAAGCAGGATCGCTTCCCATATTTTGTCTCACAATTGGAACATCAACACGGTCTGCCCAAACCTGTAATTGATCGATTGCAGCCGCACGAAAAGTATCTGCAGCTCCCAAAACCACTTTGTGTCCGGCTTTTTTAAATTGATACGCCAACTTACCAATAGTAGTGGTCTTACCTACTCCGTTTACCCCGACAACCATTAGAACATACGGTTTTTTATCTTTTGGAACTTCAAATTCTGTTGCTTCCCCTGTATTGGTTTCAGACAATAAAGCCCCGATTTCATCTCGAAGAATCTGGTTCAATTCGTCTGTCCCTAAATATTTATCCTCAGCAACACGTTTTTCAATTCTTTCGATAATTTTCAGAGTAGTATTTACTCCTACATCAGATGCTACCAGAATCTCTTCCAGATTATCTAATACATCATCATCAACTTTGGATTTTCCGGCTACAGCCTTGCTTAACTTTGAGAAAAAAGTTGTTTTTGTTTTTTCAAGACCTTTATCTAAAGTCTCTTTTTTATCGGAAGAGAATAATTTTTTAAAAAAACTCATTTATTTTGTAGGTTTAAGATGTTAAGATTTTAGATAATCTGAAATCCAAATCTTTAAAGAAAGCCCATTGCTTAATTTAGCCCCGATTATATTTCACATAACTTCCTTTTCAATCGGAGTTAAGTAATCTACGTTTTCAGCCAAAACACCTTTATTCTGGAGTTCAGAATAAAACATTGTAGCAAAAAGCGGGGATTCATTATCAAAAAAAGCCAATTTGCAATGCTTCTTTAAATTTTAAACAAATATAAAAAATAAAAAAGCTACTTCCGAATGAAAGTAGCTTTTCTATATAATGTAATTGTAATTATTTCTTTTTCAAGAATTCATCAACTTCTTCAGGAGCCATAATAGATTCTACGAATGTATATGCACCAGTTTTAGGAGATTTAACCATTTTGATGGCTTTTGACAATCTCTTAGAAGCTGTTTGTAACGATGCTACGGTTTTCTTTGCCATGATTCAAATGTTATTGAAATTAATAAAAAAACAAATGACTGGATTTGAAATTTTATTAAACCTCTAATTATTACTTAATTTCTTTGTGAACAGTTACTCTTTTCAAGATTGGATTAAATTTTTTAATCTCTAATCTGTCCGGAGTATTTTTTTTGTTCTTTGTTGTGATGTATCTTGAAGTCCCTGCAACACCAGAAGTCTTGTGTTCAGTACATTCTAAAATTACCTGGATTCTATTACCTTTCTTTGCCATCTTGCTATATATTTATTTAGGAAAAGATTATTTGATAAATCCTTCTGACTGCGCTTTTTTCAAAACAGCAGTGATTCCATTTTTATTAATTGTTTTTATCGTAGATGCTGCTACTCTAAGAGTAATCCATCTATCTTCTTCTGGAAGATAAAAACGCTTTTTAACTAAGTTTACAGAAAACTTTCTCTTAGTTTTGTTCATAGCGTGAGAAACGTTATTTCCTACCATCGCTCTTTTACCTGTAAGGTCACAAACTCTTGACATTATACTTATCTTTTATCGTTATTCAAAATCAGGGTGCAAAGAAAAGAAAAATAAACCATTTAACAAAAAAATATTACACAATTTTCAAAATTTCTTTCTGTAATATTTCCAGACTCTTAATGGTAGCCCTATCTATCACTTTTTCACGTGGTTGCCCAAAGTTAAATTCTTCTGTAATGACACCATTTGGCGTGGCCAAAGCAATAAACACAGTTCCAATTTCAGCATCTGAGTCACCTTTCGATGGACCAGCATTGCCTGTTGTAGCAATAGCATAGTCAGTTTTAAGCAACTGTTTTACATTTAAAGCCATAGCCGATGCTACCTCTGCACTGACTACTGAAAATTCATCTACAAGATTCTGCGGAACCCCAAGAACATTCACTTTCGTTTCTGTTGCATACGAAACAACACTGCCTTTAAAGTAATGAGACGCTCCCGGAACAGCAGATAATAATGAAGCAATTTTTCCGCCAGTAAAACTCTCAGCAGTTGAAATAGTTTTATTTTGCTGAACTAACAATTTCCCTACAACAACTTCGATAGTTTCATCATCATCAAAACCTACTATAATATCGTGAATTATAGCATCCAATGACTTTACATTTTCTTCTATTGCCGCCTCCAAAACCTCTTTATCTGTACCTCTCGCGGTCAATCTCAAACGTACGCGACCCGGATTTGGAAGATATGCCAATTTAATAAACTCAGGCAGATTATTTTCCCAATGTTCAATACGTTCCGCAACTAAACTCTCGCCCTGCCCGTAAGTCAAAATGGTTTTATGAATAATATAAGGACGTTTATATTCGCGGACAATTTTAGGAATTATTTCTTCTTCAACCAGATACTTCATTTCATAAGGTACTCCAGGCAACGAAATAAAAACAGTATTTTCTTTTTTCATCCACATTCCGGGCGCTGTACCAACTTTATTATAAAGTATGGTACATGCAGAAGGAACCAGAGCCTGATCTTTATTCATCTGCGTAATCGGACGTTTAAAATGACCTTCGATTAACTGGGTAACATGAGCCAAAACTTCCGGATTTACAACCAGCTGATCATCAAAATATTCGCAAAAAGTTTTTTTTGTAACATCATCCTTAGTTGGACCTAATCCTCCAGTTACAATCACCAGATCGACTTTATTCTGGAGTTGTGAAAAAGTATCTAAAATATGTTTTTTATCATCGCTTATCGAAATCATCTCCCTCACCTCAACTCCAATTCGATCTAATGCTTTAGCCATGAATCCGGAGTTAGTATCAATAATCTGACCTATTAAAATTTCGTCTCCAATAGTAACGATTGTTGCTTTCATTTTTGATTTTTTTTATTCAACTTTAAGTTGTTTCCAGAAGTAAGACTGTGAGTAAACAGGATTGAGCAAAAGCAGAAACAGCAGCTTTTTGCAACATTAAAAACAGTTTGTCAAACAAATTTCCAGACAAAAGGCATATACCCCCTTCCTGAATTTTAATCCTGTCTTATAAAGCTAAAATAAGGCGTGTATTAAACATCGAAATCTTTTTTAATTTCTTTAACAGCTTCATTTACTTGTTTTTTAATGCTTTTAAAAGTTTCTATAATTTCTTTCTTTTTGCCTTCAGCCTTGGTCCAGGCTTCAACCTGCAAAATTTCTTCAAAAGCTACATTCAAACCCATCAAATCCAGGGTTGGTTTTATTTTATGCGCGTACGAGTAGGCGTGTTTGTGATCTTTCTTCTTAATTCCCTCTTTTATTTGCTTCAAATCTTCCGGCACTTCAGTAACAAACAATCTTAGAATTTCATTTACAAATTCCGAATCATTGTCTGAAAGTGCGTATACTTTTGATAAATTATATTTTAATGCCATTATTTTACTTGTATTCTAAATAATTTTTTATCCTCTAAAAAGCCTTCTAAAACATCATTTGGCTTAACCGCCGCAACTCCTGCAGGCGTTCCGGTAAATATAACATCACCTATTTTTAGAGTAAAATACTGTGATACATACGAAATAAGCTCATCTATTTTCCATAGCATGAGACTTGTATTGCCTTTCTGAACTGTTTTATTATTATTTACAAGTTCAAAATTAATATTTTCAACAGAACTAAAAAGTGTCTTCGGCAAAAAATCCCCAATTACTGCTGAACCGTCAAAAGCTTTGGCTTTTTCCCACGGCAGCCCCTTCTCTTTTAACTTTGTTTGTAAATCACGAGCTGTAAAATCAATCCCTACACTTATTTCATCATAATATTTATGTGCGAATTTAGGCTCGATATATTTACCAACCTTATTAATTTTTACAACAATCTCTATTTCATGATGAATATCTTCTGAAAATTCCGGAATAACAAACGGATGTTGCTTTAATAAAACCGCCGAATCCGGTTTCATAAAAATAACAGGTTCTGAAGGTCTTTCGTTTTTTAATTCTTCAATATGATTGGTATAATTTCTCCCGATGCAGATTATTTTCATATCAATTGTTGTTGGTTTCCAGTTGTCTGTTGTTAGTAAAAAAACCATCAACAAACAACTATTAACTTACTTGGTGTTTAACTTTCTTAATTTAATTGCCGTCAAAACTTTTTTCGTATACAAAGGAAAATCAGCATTTTGAATCCAGCTAAAATAGCCAGGTTCTGATTCTAAAACTTTTTCAACTTTTGCGCCTTTATGTTTTCCGAAAGTAAAAATTTCTTCATTGTCTTTATCAAAAGCAATCATTCCGGCAAAATCAGCAATTTTTTTGCGGGTTGTAAATTCTGACAATGACTTAATATCATTTTCCAGTTCAGGATAGCGATCTAACTGTGCTTTCAATATTTCATAAGTTGCCATTGTGTCTGCTTCTGCAGAATGTGCGTTTTCAAGATTTTTCCCGCAATAAAATTTTAATGCTGCACTTAATGTACGCTCTTCCATTTTATGAAAAATAGTCTGAACATCTACAGAAACTTTATTTTTCATATCAAAATCAACGCCCGCACGAAGCAATTCTTCAGCTAATAAAGGAATATCAAAACGATCTGAATTAAAACCTCCCAAGTCGCTGTCTTTAATCATATTGTAAACTTGTGGAGCCAACTCATTAAATGTTGGTTCATTCGCCACTTTTTCATCTGTTATACCATGTACCTCGGTTGTATGCGGCGGAATTGGAATTGTTGGATTAACTAACCAGGTTTTGCTTTCTTTATTTCCGTTTGGAAAAACTTTAAATATTGAAATTTCTACAATCCTGTCTTTTCCGATATCAATTCCGGTCGTTTCTAAATCGAAAAAGCAGATTGGTCTGCTGAGTTTGAGTTCCATTTTTTTATTTTTGAATTTACAAAAGTAATTTTTAAAGCCGAATTATCACTAATAATTACAGCAAACAACTGTTAAATTATTTTTACAAAAGCATATTTTACGAAAATAAAAAATCCGGCAAAATTGAATTCTGCCGGATTTAATCATTATTAATATATTATTTTAGAAATCCCTGTCGACATCAAATGCTTCTAAATACTCAGCAACACGCTTCACAAAGCTTCCTCCTAAAGCACCATCTACTACCCTATGATCATAAGAATGCGATAAAAACATCTTCTGACGGATTCCTATAAAATCACCTTCAGGTGTTTCTATGACCGCAGGAACTTTCCGAATAGCACCTAAAGCCAGGATTCCAACTTGTGGCTGATTGATAATAGGAGTTCCAAAAACACTTCCAAAAGTACCAACATTTGTCACAGTATAAGTTCCTCCCTGAGTATCATCAGGTTTTAGCTTTCCGCTTTTAGCACGATTTGCCAAGTCATTTACCGCTTTTGCCATTCCGACAAGATTTAACTGATCTGCATTTTTAATAACAGGCACAATCAGATTTCCGTTTGGCAAAGCAGCAGCCATTCCTAAATTTATATTCCTTTTTTTGATAATGTAATCTCCATCAACCGATATATTGATTCCCGGAAAATCTTTTATAGCTTTTGCAACAGCTTCCATAAAAATAGGTGTAAAAGTAAGTTTTTCACCTTCTCTTTTTTCAAAAGCAGCTTTAACCTTTTCTCTCCATTTGACAATATTCGTCACATCTACTTCAATGAAAGACTGAACATGCGCAGAAGTTTGAAGCGATGCTGTCATATAGCCAGAAATTAATTTACGCATTCTGTCCATTTCAACAATTTCATCCTCTCCATTAACAGAAACCGGAACTGCGTGTTGCGTTTTTTGAGGTATTGGTTCTGCTGATTTTGGAGAAAGTACAACTTCTACTTTTTTATCATCAGATTTACGGTTTTCAATGTATTTTAAAATATCTTCTTTCGTAACACGTCCTTCTTTTCCTGAACCGGGTATACCTTCTAATTCAGAGACAGAAATACCTTCCTCCTTAGCTATATTTTTCACCAATGGGGAAAAGAATTTATCCGAATCAGAGAAATTTTGAGGAGTTGAAACAGCTTCTCTGGCAGCATCAATTGTTTTCTCAATTTCAATTGCCTCAGCAGGAATTACCGTTTTTTCAATCGATTTTACTTCTGAAGTATTATCCCCTTCTGTTTCAATAATCGCTATAACTTGTCCAACCTGAACCAGATCATCTTTGCCAAATAATTGTTCAACTAAAATCCCCGACACTTCACTTGGTACTTCACTATCAACCTTGTCCGTTGCAATTTCCAGGACCGCTTCGTCAGCTTCAATTTTGTCTCCAACTTCTTTCAACCAGTTTGTAATGGTTGCTTCAGCTACACTTTCTCCCATTTTCGGAAGTCTCAATTCAAATCTTGCCATATTATTAACCTAAAAGGTGATTTTGATTTTCAGATTGCGAAATTACTAAATATTCAAAATATAAATTACATAAAATTTAATTTTACTCAATTTTTATTATTTGACCACGTTCGTTTTTAGAATTACTTCCAATTATAAAACTACTTTTTTTGGGTAAAATTTTAAAAGTAATATTAGTACGTTTAAGACTTTCTAAGATTTCGATACATTTTTTAAAAGAAACGTATTGATTATCTAAAATAATCTCAATTCTTTTACCCCCTGAAAGGAGGCACGAATTTACCATTTTTTCCTTTTTGAAATCGAAAAAACTTACTTTATTTTTTAAAACGGAAGACAATTGGGGGCTCAAAATTTCATTTTCCGAAAAGAAAACATAACTTTCCGGTAATGGATTTGACTTAGGTTTTCCCTGAAACATTTTAACAACCGAAAAAAGAAAAATTCCAACTTTAATAAAAACCGAAAAAAATAAGGATTTTCTAAAATGCTTCTGATAGAAAAATTCCATTGCCTCCTGAAATCTTCTCATGTATTTTTCGTCCTTAACAGTACTTTCTCCTTTATAATGTAGTACTGATGTTTCATGAAAATAATAATTATTTTTTTGCATTTGCAAAACAGAATAGGATAAATCTATATCGTCTGCATACATAAAACAATTTTCATCAAAACCTCCGATTTGCAAGTACAATTCGCGTTCCATAAACATAAATGCACCTACTAAAATATCAACCTTTCCTGTTTTATTTTCTGATAAATGCTGTGCATAATACTGATTGAAAAGCTTTTGTTTTGGAAAAATTTTATACAATCCAAAAATCTTGGTAAAAGCTACCCATGGCGTTGGGGTTCCGCGTTTGCTTTCAGGCAGAAAATTTCCTGTCCCGTCAATTAATTTACAGCCGATAATACCGAGATTCTTTTTTTCTTCGGCGAAAGCCAGAATTTTTATAAACGTATCTTCTGCAACTACTGTATCGGGATTAAGAATACAAATATATTTGCCTTTAGCCTCAGATACACCGATATTATTTCCTCTTGGAAATCCTGAATTTTCTTTATTTTCAATTAGTCGTACCTCAGGAAACCTGCTTTTCATCATTATGCAGCTATCATCATCAGAATTATTATCGACTACAATAATTTCCCCATGAATACCAGAAAGGGCTTCCTGAACACTCAATACACACTGTTCCAGAAAATAGCGTACATTATAATTAAGAATAACAACTGATAACTGCATCAAAAAATTTAAGTTGAAATATTTGGGAAAGTTAAAAATTTTCAATCAAACCCAACGTGATAAAAGACATTTTCATTATTCTGAAGATACATCACCAGATACTACTAATTTTATTTATATAATTTTAGAAATGATTCTTGCAATAGAACTCAAAATATTCGCATAAATGTTAATTCAAATTTCTTCACATCACAATGGTAAAACTCCGGCAATAAACAAAAATAGTTGTTGCATTTTTTCTACTTTTGCCTCATGCTATCATTTTTAAAACAAAAACCGCATTTAAAAGATCTTTTATCAGGTGATTATATTGATATTCACTCGCATTTATTGCCAGGAATAGACGATGGTGCCAAAACAATATCTGACACAGAGAGCCTAATAAAATCATTCGAAAAGATTGGGGTTTCGCAATTTATAACGACGCCCCATATTAGCCATTATATATGGAATAATTCTCCTCAGGCTATTCAGAAAAATCATGCCGAAACAAGCGGACTATTAAGCAATACTAATGCATCCAAACCTTTTTTGGCTGCAGCAGAATACTTTATGGACGACTGGTTTGAAAAACATTTTCAAAATGAAAAGCTTCTTCCTTTAAAAGACAATTATGTCCTGGTAGAAATGTCATATATAAATGCCCCCATACAGTTGTATAAAATTTTATTTGATTTACAGGTCGCAGGATACAAACCCGTTTTAGCACATCCGGAACGCTATTTATTTTATCATAAAAATTTCATTGAATACGAAAGACTAAAAAAAGCAGGATGTTTGTTTCAATTGAATTTATTGGCTGTTGTAGGCTACTACGGTGAAGAAGTTACTAAAATCTCTGAACAGTTATTAAAAAAAGGAATGTATGATTTTGTGGGCACAGATGTTCATCACAACAATCACATAGCTGCCTTTGATAAAAAAGTAAAAATAAATACAGTAGAAGCATTGAGGGAAATTATAGCCAACAATAATTTTTTCAAATTCTAAAATCCATCAGTTTACACCGATAATTACAAAAAAAGGTCCAAATAAATTTGGACCCTTTTTTTGATTTTTGCAAACTCATCTGCATTAGCTTATATCTTTTTTGATTTTTCTAAACCAGGATTTTTTTTCTATTTTAACCCCATAGCCATATCCATAGCCATATCCTTTGGTAGAATCAGTATCATTAAGGACAATACACATATTTGGTAATTTCTTTTCTCTGTAAAATGTATTCGCTATAGATAACATTCTTTTCTCTAAAACATTAGCACGCATTACATATACAAACGTATCTGCATTTTTTGCAACCAATAATGTATCTGCCACCAGACTTACAGGTGCAGTATCTACAATAATATAATCATATTCCTTTTTTAATGTTTCAAACAGAGTATCTACATTTTTACTCATCAACAACTCTGCAGGATTTGGCGGGATTACACCAGATGGCAATATGTAGAAATTTTGGTAGTCATTATGCTTAATAATGTATTTGTTTATATCTGTATCATTTGACGACAAATAATTAGTTAAACCAAAATTTGGCATCGCAAAATAATCCATAAATTTTGGATTTCTAATATCCATTCCTATCAATAAAACTTTTCTTCCTGATAATGCGAAAGTAGCAGCCAGATTTACTGACACTAATGTTTTACCTTCTGCAGGAAAAGTAGAAGTCACAAAAATAGTTTTTGCTAAACCATCCGGAACATTTGTCAGCATAAATTCAAGGTTTGTCCTGACAATACGTATCGCCTCTGCTGAACTTGTCCTGCTCTCAGTTTTAATCAATTCATTCGCATCTTCAGAAGTAGGGATATCCCCTATAAAAGGTATTTGCGTTTTACCTTCCAGATCCAGTCTGCTTTTAATTTTAGTATCTAATAAATCATGTCCATATATAATTCCAAAGGGTATCAAAAGACCTATTAACAAACCTGCAAGATAAATAACTTTTTTCTTTGGGCTTACTGGAATCTTATTTGCCTTTGCAGCATCAATAACACGCGCATTAGGTTCAGTAGCAGCCAAAGAAATAGCAGTTTCTTCCCTTTTCTGCAGCAAATACAAATACAATTCCTCTTTTACTTTTTGCTGTCTGGCAATGACCCTGAACTGACGCTCCTGCACCGGAATTTTACCAATTTTACTATTCAAAATTCTTTCCTGGCTTTTTAAATCGCGGTTTTGGATCTGTAAATTAGACTGCATTCTTTTTAAACTTGTCGCAACATTGGCTTTAAGTGATGAAATCTGTGCATCTAATTTCACTACTGAAGGATTCTCGGTAGTAGCTGACTTTAAAATCCGGTTACGGTCTAAAACTAACTGATTGTATGACGTAATTAAACCACCTGCTTCCCCATTATCTGATATAATATTGGTTGGCAGTAAATCAGCATTCGTGCTTTTTTTAATAAAATCCAGCAAGGATGAAACTACATTCAACTGAATTTCAGTTTCCACACCCTTTTTATCATATTCATTCGAACCTTCAATAAAAAGCTTGGCTTCAGATTCAATGTCAGTTAACTGATTTGATTTTTTAAAGCTTTCTACATCCTGTTCTACGCCGTCTAATTCTTGTGTAATTAACGCCAGACGTTCAGCTATAAATTTAGATGTGTTTTCAGAAATAAAATTTTTATCTTCTGCAGCATCTTTATTGTAAATTTTAATCATATTATTTAGAAAATCTTCAGCTTTCTTTTGAACAGGATCTGTTATAGATATATTTACAACACTACTGGTTTTACTAATTGATTCGACTTTCAATCTTTCTCTAAAACTTTCCGTAACATTATCCAGGGGACTAATTATAATTCTAATTGATTTATCTCTTCCAATATTATTTTTCTTGTAGAATGCCGTTTTCACAATTATCAACATCCCTATTCTTGTAGGTATTTTCTCTCCAAACTTAAATTGTTTTTTAGATGACAGGAGAACATCCTTTACTTCATTCGGCTCATCTACTATTGTATTTTCTAAAGAGAAAGTATTGTTAGATATTAAATGTAATTTTAAAATTACTTTAGCCTCATCAAATAATTCCGTTTTATTTATAAAATAAACATTTATAGGGGTTTCGCCGTATATATCGCGATCTACAACATTTCCTTCAACAAATAAGGCAACATTAAGATTAAGATCCTTAATAGTACTTTCAACTAATGTTCTTGACTTCAAAATTTCAATTTCGTTATCGACATTGCTTTTTAAACTCCCACCCATTCCTAAGTCTGCAAAGGCTGATAATTCAGAAAGCATACCTCCTTTTTTTTCATCCTTAACCAATATAGAAGTACTGGCAACATAATTTGTTGTGGTGTATCGTAAATACAAAAACGCCAAAACCAAACAAAGGAAAACACTTAATATAAACCATTTCCAATGAATTAAATATTTATCTAGTTGTTCACGAAGATTTACCTCATTGATTACATCTTCTTCAGCTTCATTATAAAAATCTTGCATTTATTTTTGTTTATTCAGTTTATTTAAAAAGTAGAACAGAAAGTGACACTAATATAGAAATTGCTGATACAATAACAGAAGTATTAGGACCTACTGCTGCGGCATTTATTTTAGTTTTGTTTGGCTCTACATACACAACATCATTTTGTGTCAAATAATAAAAAGGTGAATTAATAAAATCCGCTTTTGTGATATCGACTCTATTATACGATTTCACACCATTAATTTCGCGTATAATTAAAATGTTATCCCTTTTACCATAAATAGTCAAATCCTTCGCCATACTTAAAGCCTCAATTAGTGTAATTCTTTCAGAGACTATAGAATATGTCCCAGGTAAAGTTACCTCTCCTTGTAATGAAATTTTAAAATTGGTAATTCTGAGATTAATTATAGGATTTTTAATATAAACTCCGATTTTTGTTTTTAATGATTGCAGCACTTCTGTTCTGGTTAATCCCCCTACTTTTAATTTCCCTAACACAGGAAATTCAATATCACCATTTCTATCTACCAAATAAGTCTGAGTAGTTAATTGACCTGTTGCTAAATCCGGTCTCCCCGAACTAGAAACAGCAATACTTGTCAGATTAAAAGGAATTGCAATTTCTGGATCTTCTGCAGATACAATAATCATCAATAAATCATCTGGCTGAATTTTCACTTCATATGAAGTGGTATTTTGAGGTATATTAGCTCCTTCAATATTTTGATAGTAAATAATATCTTTTTTAGAGGCACATGAAAAAAATAAAAATAAAAGTATAAAAGGTATACCTTTATTAAAAAAATTAGAAAGATTTAAATTCATTAGAATTGTTGATTTAAGTAACAAATATAAGCCAATAGCTGTAATTTTTATTTATTAATGGATTCAGATTAGAGAAAGAGAAGTAGAAAATTTATTATTTTACAACATTAAATTAATACTTTTAAATGATATTACAAATTAAAAACAAACTTAATATGCATTTTCTTCACCCTTAAATACATTAATGACAGTTTTAATAATGATTTTTATATCCAATAGAATACTCCAATTTTCGATATACCAAATATCATATTCTACCCGGTTTTCCATGTCTTTAAGTTCCCTGGTTTCACCGCGATAACCATTTACCTGTGCCCAACCCGTGATACCAGGTTTTGTATATTGACGTACTAGATAATTGCTTATTAAATCAGTATATTGTTTAGTATGATTAACCATGTGCGGACGAGGACCTACAACAGACATATCGCCTAAAAAAACATTAAAAAACTGTGGCAATTCATCTATACTCGTTTTACGCATAAAAGCTCCGAATCTAGTAATACGTTTATCATCTTTTCCCGCTTGCAATTTATCAGCCAGTTTGTTAACCTTCATACTTCTGAACTTCCAGCAAAAAAATGATTCATTATCACGGCCGGTCCTCTCCTGCCTGAAAAAAACCGGGCCTGGTGATTCAACTTTAATTAAAATCATTACTAGAGGGAATAGCCAAGGAAAAATCAACAGTATCACTGCCAGAGAAAAAACAATATCAAATGCTTTTTTTAATAATCTGTTGACTGTATACTCTAACGGTTCTCTTCTAAACATTAGAACAGGTGTGTTGTCATAAAATGAAATTTCAACTTTGCTTGATTTTGTATACAATTGAAAATCCGGAATAAACTTGATACGTACCATGTGGTGCTCACAAATTTTTATCAACTTACTAATTACGTCTACATTATCAATATGCAATGCCACATACAACTCATCTACCTGATTAACAGACACATACCCCTCAACATCATCAAATCCGCCCAATACCGGCGAGGAAATAAAAGCAAAGGGATCTACTTTTTCATCAAAAAAACCTAAAAAGCGATAACCATAAGTTAAATCTTTTGACAATGTTTTACGAATTCGTTCTCCTGCATCGTTTGCTCCTACAATAATTACATTTTTAAAATTATATCCCTTTGCGCGAATAAACTTTAAAAGTTCCATCGACAAAAATCTGGAAAGCATCAACAAACAAAAGAAAAAAGCATAAAAATAAAGTAGACGAAGTCTGGAAATTTGTGTGTATTTCAAAAAAAGCACAAAAAAAGCAATAATTGCAATATGAAATATAAACTTTTTAGTAGTTCTCTTTAAAATTGATTCCAAAGGCTCTATACGTACAATACGATAGGAATCATTACGCAATAATAAAGCTACCCAGATCAAATTGGATAAAAAAGATACCGTTTGTACTTCTTTGAGGAATAATTTATCTAAATTCCCGAAACGTACCCATGCAGACAACACAATGGCTGAATTTAACAGTATTACATCCCAAATTACAAATAAAAGCTTAAAGTAACGAGAAAACCGAAAATTAGAAAGTTTTTGTAAAATTTCCATATTTAATTTCTATTAGCTTTTTTTTCTAAAATTTCACTAAAATGGCTTGCATATTGATCTATAATAATTTCCCAATCATAAATATTGGTAATTTTTTTCTTATTTTCATTTAACATGTACTGAAAAGAATCATTCATATAATTTACATTCAGTATGTGATTTGTTACATCATCCTGATTCTTAAAATACAGGGCATCATTACCTAAAATATAGCGATTGAAGTCATTATCATTTGCACAGATTAAAGTATTTGAAGCCATTGCTTCTAATAAGGATGGATTAGTACCACCAACAGTGTGTCCGTGAAAGTAGAGATTTGAGTAGAACCTCAGATTATTCAATACTTCAATATTATATATCCCTCCAATAAACTGAATTTGAGCAAATGAGGAAAATTTATTTTTCAAATAATCTCCATAAGAAGTTTTGTGATTGCCAATTACTAAAAAAGGACGGGAAAGATTTGCTTTTGCAACACCATCCAAAATAATTTCAATACTGTTTTCTGGTTCTAATCTGGCAATTAACATATCATATTCATAAGCTAATAAGTTATATTCTTGAAGTGTTTCTTGATTATTATTTTCAAAGAGAGTTGCACCATATGCTATATAAGTAGAATCTACTTTATAAATTTCTTTTAAATAATTCTGAATTCCTATTGAATCTGAAATAAGGAAATCACTGTATTTTACGCCCAAAGATTCTGCCCATTTTAGAAATTTCTTTACCTTTTCTGAATATTTAGTTCTTTTCCATTCTAAACCATCCATGTTTGTTGTAATAATTGCTTTTTTAGGCATTAGCCATCCCCAAACCGAGCTACTTGTATATCCTAGTTGCAAAACAATATCACAATTTTGTTTTCTTACATCTAAAATACAATTTAAATCATAAATAAATTGACCTGCAGTTCCTAATTTATGCTCCGGATCATAACAATGCACTATTTGTACACCATTCCATTCTTTCTCTTTATACGGATGATTATGTGAATTATAAACAATGACTTCAAATCCTCGATTTACTAAACCTAACGCCAAGTATTCTGCACATTGCTCGAATCCTCCATAATGGTTAGGTATACCTCTAGTACCTATTATGGCTACTTTCATGAAATATTATTTTTTAATACATTTTTATAAGCTTCTAATGTCTGCTCTGCTGTCCTATTCCAAGTGTAATTGTCTAAAACAAATTTCTTTATTTCGGTATTAACGGGAGCATTGTAGGCTTTCAAAACTGCTTCTTTAATGGAACCAACATTATCCGGATCGCAATAATAACACATATTTTGAAAATACTCTTCTGTATCTCCCTTGGGACTTACAACAATATTACAATCCATTACTGCTGCTTCTAATGAGCTTAACCCCGTTGTTTCAAACCAACTCGGCAATACATGTACCTTGGCTGCTTTATAAATCTTTACCAACTCGACATGTTCTATGTGTTCTATAAATTCTACATTACCTTTTTCTTTGGCCAGCATTTTACATTGTTCATAATAGTCCATATGATTAGGAGAAGGTTTTCCTATAATTGCAAGTTTAAGTCCTGTTCCGGCTAAAGCTCTAATAAGATTTAATTGATTCTTACGCCCTTCAATACGCCCAACTGTAAGCACATAATTTTGGTAATCGTTATTCGTCCCAGCCTCACTACTAAATACTGAAGGATCAATCGCATTAACTACTTTTTGATACGGTACATTTATATCATAATCAATAGAGAGTCTCTTATATTCGCTATGGGAATTTGGCAATAACATTGAGGCTTGTTCTGCAACATATTGGACTGATTTACGGTGCCCTTTCATTAAGTAATCAATCGAATTTATCTTATCACCATTTTTAACAAATCGTGCAATTACTTTTAAATATTCCAACTGGTCGCTTGTCAATATTCGAGAGACGAACCCAGAAAAACCTGTGCGATTTTGTTTTTCATATTCACTATAATCTACATAAATAGTAGATACAACAAATGGAACAACTAAACCTTTTATATGAGGAAGAATATCGCTTGGACGTATAATATTAAAAAAATGTATAAGGTCGTAATCCGTATATGCCAACACTTTATTTGCCAGCACCACATCCACTTTGACGTCAAGGTCTCTTAGAAATGAAGCGGTTTTTAATATCTGCACGGTATCACCTCCCGGACTGGAATAGAGCGTTGCTCTTGCTATCATTAATATCTTCATTCTTATTTTTTGCCCTTAGCGTTTTTTATGTCTTTTAAATAATTTACACCTTTTTTGGTGGGCGTTAAAAAAGCCCCTTCACCATATTCATTCCAAGCATATATTAATCCTATTTTTTCAGTCCCTATTGGATTTTTAGACAACCATTGAACACAATTTGATATAGATTTCTTAACTGAATTTGGAGAAAACCCTACATAATAAGACGCATTTTCATAATTATTGCTCGTATTGGCCCAAGGACGAGGATCCCAGTTTAATGTACAAACTGGAATGTAAGGTAGTTTTTTTGATGTTCTCCTGATATTTTCCCATAATTCAATCTCCGCTGTCTGAAGCTTACTTATAGGAACTTGTATTTTAGTATTAGGAAGCGCAATGTTATGATAATTATAACCCGTAATAATATCAAATCCACATAATTCAGCCAAAGCGATATTATCGGGAGAACCATCGATACAAACGGCAGCACTAACGCCACCTAACCCCCTTTTTTCAGCATCAGAGGAGATAGTAGCAAGAGCGTCTTTTACTGCTTTTGCACTACCAAACCCTTCGACTAAAGTATGGATAGAGAAGAAAATCAAAAGAGGTTTATTATTGACTTTCATATAATTTTTTACAGAAAAATAGCTTAACCATTCTTTTGATACCACTGACCAATTATTTTTATTAATTAAGAATCCGGCATGATTAGCCACCATTAACGAAAATGACATTTTTTGAGTTACTGGTGATTTGATAAAATATTTAAGACTGTTGTTTAATGGTTCTTTTTTAAAATCTCCTTTATCAGGATAATACCAGCAAAAACTAAAAAAAGAAATGCCCGCTTTCGAAGCTGTTTCAATTTGTTTATTCATAATTGATTGCGAACTCGTCATCCATCCCCATTTTGGTTCCCTGTTTGAAAACGAATCTTTTAATTTAGACGTTAAATGATATGGATAAGTTCCATGCCAACCATCAAAATAATAAGCACCCAACTTAACTTCTGCTTGAGCCCGTGCATAGAACATTGTGAAAATAATCAAAAAGAAAGAAATACAAGCTTTGTAAAATTGTACTTTCATAACTGCAATTCTAAATTATTTTTTCAGGTAAGCATTAAAACCCATTTTCCGTAAAATCGCTTTTACCCTAAATTTTAAGCTTATCTTATAAACATTCAACCTCGCACTCGTTGCCGACGCTCCACCTGTTTGAACAGCTGCCCTTTCGTGTTCCAGTAATGCTTTTAAAGAATCACTAGCTCCCCCCTCCTGCATAAGCACTGTAATTTCGTCAAAAAAAACAGCTTTTAATTTTTCCTGAGGCCTTAAAAGCAATTCATAATCACCTGTTATTTTATATGAAATATCAAATAGCCCATATTGATCAAAAAGTCTTTTTGAATGCAAAGATCCCGGATGTGCTACAGTCATATCTTTTAAGAAAAGCGGCCATTCCCAAGGCCAGCCTTTTACACGTATAGAATGACCCGTAAGATCTACCATCTTCATACGGCTAGAAATGTAATCTACTTGATCTATAGAAGGAAGTTTGGACATAAATCCTAAATACTTTTCAATTGCTCCTGGCAAAAGCTGATCATCTGCACCAAGAAACATAATCCAATCTCCACTACTGGCAACAACCCCTTTATTCCACGCATCATAGATTCCTTTATCAGGTTCACTAATCCAAAACGATACTTTTTCGAGATGCTTTTTTATTAGATTCACAGTATCATCCTTAGAACCCCCATCTATTATTATCAATTCTAAATTATCGGAATTTTGAATATTTACACTTTCAATAAGGCGCTCTAAATACGAAGCTGCATTATATGTTGCGACTATAATAGATATCTTCATTATTATGATTATTTTTTTTTATTAGTCTCCTGGATCTCATCTTGTTAAATACTTGTGTATTAAGAGATAAACCAAATATCATCCATGCATAGTATACAAACGGGTTCTCATAAGTATTTACAGATACCGCACTTGTTATAATGTATGCCAGCAAAAAGCCAAAACCTATAGTAGCAAATGCATTTCTTCCAATATTTTTTCTTATTAAAAATCCTATCCTGAATTTTAAAATTAATAGTAACAGCAAACCAAAAATCCCCAACTCAATTCCAAAATTAATAAGTGACGATTCAGCAAAATACAAACCTGTATTGAAATGAGTATGTGCATAATCTGTCGCTCCCAAACCCTTTCCCTGAGGATTTTCAAACAAATACTCTAATGCATCTAAGGTCATATCACCTCTCGCACTTGCACTCGCTTCTTTACCAGATAGAGTAGATTCGATAATAAAATAGAATTTAGGCACACTAAATATTATTGCTGTTACGAAAAATAAAGCTATGAGAACATACTTTAATCCAAAACTTCTAAAACGCTCATCAACAATCAAGACATAGAGAAAAGTGATTAACAAAATAGCCCAGCCAGCTCGTGAAAAAGACGTTAATAAGCAAAAAGTAGAAACTCCTAAACATATTAATAAGGTCCACAGTTGAAGAGCCGAGAATTTAAAATTTGCTTTGTTAACCCAACAAAATAAACCCAAAATTACTATTGCACTGTTAAATATCCCCATTTGATTAGGCCCTCCTGTTATAAGTCCGCTTACACGGTCATAACCCATAATCTGAAATGATGAGTTATCATAGTATAAGGTTCCATCACTTGCTTCTTCAAAAGAAGCACCCAATATATTTCGGAAACTATAACGGATTGTAGGAGATACAAAATCAACTACACCCGTAATATTGATTAACAAACTTCCTAATAGAATTATCAAAAAAAACATTTTGATATCTGAACTTGTAAAACGAATTTTTGAGACCGAAATTGTTAGAAAAAATGGAAAAAATAGTTTTTTAAATGTTCCTGCTATTCTGTAATCATTATCAATCCCTATAATTGTATATACTAAAATGAATATAGAAAAGAATACAAAGATTTTTAAAGCTTCAGTATATGCATAATTCTTAACATTAAGTGTTCGGAAAAACAATGCCAAAATTCCCAATTCTTTCCAAACAGCAAATATTTCCCCACCATCTTTAAATACCAAATACTTAATTGTACCATGTATAGGTAATAAGAAAAATATCAGATAAAGAATACGCTTCTCTGAAACCCGAAAAAAATAAAACAAAAATGCACCTAAAAATAAAAGTTCTAATACCATGCTTTTTTTTTAAGAGGAAGCCTTCAAAATAAGTCTTTTAAACTTTTTTCCTATCTAATAAAAAACTTCTAATCTGTAGGTAAATAAAGTCTTTAAATATCAACAAAATTAAACTGTATACTACTCCTCCAATAGACAAGCAAAATATAAGCTTTAAAAATTTTGGCAAGTAAAGAAAAAGACTAAGCCAAATAGCTATTACCATAATAAATGTAGCAAATAAATATCTCATAAATGAATTTATAAATCCAACTAAAACAATATCTTTCGAATAAAATATCAGGCTTATCAATAGAATCAATTGCGCTACTACTGACGCAATTGCAGCACCATTAAATGAATAAAGTGGGACTAATAAGAAATTCAAACCAATATTAATTATTGTCGACAAGATTATCCAAACCATCACTATTTTTTCCTTCCCTTGCGGATAAAGAATTTGAATGCCTATAAATGATGATAGCCCAATTACTGATATAAGCGGAGAAACAATTTTTAGAGTATCAATTGCTGGTTGGTAAGAATCCCCACAAAACAGAGGAATGATTAAACCGGCTAATAAAAACAATCCGGCAGAGATTGGTAACGAAATTGCTAAAATAAATTGAAGTGCTTTTTGTGAAAGGTCTACAAAACGCTCATTTTGCTGTTCTGACAATAAGTTTGATAAGCGAGGCAACATTACCATACCTAAAGAACTTACCACGGTCAAAGCTACCTGAATTAATTTTGTCGCTGCAGAAAAATAGCCCACTCCCTCATTTGTATCAAGAAAACCAAGCATTAATACATTTAATGTTATGTAAATAACAAAAAATAAATTGAGAGCGAATGAATGAAGTGTAAATCTAAAATGTCTGAAAATACTTAACTCAAGCCATTTAACATTTTTAAAATCAATATACATTCTAAGACGAAAGAGATTAAAAAAATTTCCTCCCGCCACACCAAAAACATTGTAAATAGCATACCACATTAAATCTGTTTTGTTTTTTACTAAAAAAAACAACAAAAACAACGAAATAATTTTAACAATCAATCCCCGAATAGTAATATACTTAAAATCTTCTACCCCTTTGTAAAACCATTCGCTACCAATTGTCATTAAAAAAATGGATGAACTCAAAACCATAAACAATGGCAGCTCGTTACGCACTTTAGTTATGCTATATCCTAATACAGCAATAACTAAATACCCTAGTAACGTAAGAAACAAACTCAAAAGCAATATTTCTAAAGAAATTTTTGTTCTTTTTTCAGGATTATCTCTCACTTTCGCTACTTCTCGTACACCATACATAGGTATCCCTAATAAAACAAACATACCTACATAATCAACAATGGATTTTAGAAAATTTATCTGCCCTATTCCATCTGCCATCAATATTCTGGAAGCATAAGGAAATGTTATCACTGGAAACAAGACAACCGTAACCGTATTAAAGAAATTTAGTAAAAAATTTTTTTTTAATGATTTAGACATTCGTTTTTATTTACTTGACATTAAGATTTTTTCTAGTTCCACTCTTGGAAATATTTCCAGCATCCCACCTCTGGTGGCATTATAAATTTTAATACCATTTTGATTTGCATATTCTAATGCCAGTTTATAATCATCCATTAAACCATTGTATAAATCTTCGGCAGAGTTGGCTAAATTATTTGCACCTTTGTAGTCAACTAAACTACTATGCTTTACCTCACCAAAAAAGTTACAATCAGTACCTAACAAGTATATTTCTTTAAATCCCATATAAAATGCAATCTGCATCAAAAAATGTACTACAGAGCTTCCTTCATATACCCGTTTAGAAATATCTGTACTGATACTTGTTGTCCAAAAGCGTTTCGGAATAATTTTACGAACATAAGCATTATATCCAATACCTTGCTTAAAAGGCACTGCAAAACCATTTTTTATATGCCATTTAATATATTTATCAGGATAAAATGCGCAATTTAATTTAACATCAGTCAATTCATCCTTAATCCTTTCGAATACATTTACATCCACCACACCATAATAGTCTGGTCTCCAATTTGTTTTATCAAACAATTTATAAATAGAGTTCATTCCAAAACAAATCTCACCCTTTAAAATGTTTACATCATCCAACGTTAAACTCGGTCCCGAAGCAACAATAAAACATCTTTTATCATTATGTATATTTTTAAATTGCTTTAAAGATTTAAAACGAGATTTAAAAATAAATGGAACAATATACGCTATATAACTCGTAAGTACTATTTTATATGGTAATTTAATAAACCACAGTTCCTTTATTTTGTTCATTAATTTCTTTAAAATGAGTTAATTTTCTTTACAATTTCTGGCTCTTTCCACTAAAACCTCTATTGTAAATTATTACCTGTTGTAAATCGTACATCTAATCTTTTTATTATTCTTCTTCCAAATTCTACACTTGGTTTTTCGATATATTTTTCCGACAATAACGCGAATCCAAAAGTACAGAAAACTGAAAACAGATAGAATATCATAAGAGTTACGGTCCCATTAATCATAGATAATCTCGGTGCTAAAAAACTAGTAATAAAATGTGCAAATATAAAATGTAATAAATACATAGAAAATGAAACCTGACCTATTTTAATTAATAACTTTTGATTTAAAAAATCATTTTTTTGAAATAATTCAAACAGAAAAACAAATGATAATCCGGATATTATAGGAATAAGTGAGAAAAAGTATGGTACATTAAAATACCATAACATATTAGAGACAAAAGTTAAAGCAATAAAGAACAGAAAATTATTAACTGAACTTAATTCATATTTATAATACTTTTTAAAAAAGAAATATCCAATACCTATCAAAAAAACAGGCAACTGATTAATAATATTAAAGTAAATGAAATCATTATTTGAAATGTAATATCCAGAAAAACTCAATAAAACAATACATAATTGTGAAAAAATAATTCCTGAAAAAATAAATATAAAAATACTCTTAAAGGAATATAATTTAACTCTAGCGACTTTAAACAAAAAAGGGAATATTGCATAGAATGCCATTTCAGTTCCTATTGACCATCCTCCCTCGACAATCTTATTATTAGCTGATGGAACAAAACCATGAATAAAAATTAAATTGCTAAATATATTTAGAAAATTATATTTAGCTGGAACTTCAATTTTACCAGTATGAAATTGTGAAATCAACAAAGATACAACAAAATAGATTATTAATCCACAATAATAAGCTGGAGCAATCCTAAAATATCTTCTAATTCCAAATTTAATCAAAGGTAAAGTTTCGTTATCTCTCCTATAACCAGAAAGACAAAGTGTATAAGCTGAAGCTATAAAAAAAAGTTGAACCCCCATTTGTCCATACCTTGCTATTACTTCAGTTATAAAATCTAAATTCCTAATTTTTTGAGATGTGTGAACCAGAATAACCATCAGTATCGCTACCCCTCTAATTGAGTCAATAAATTTCAACTTCATCATGTACTTGTAAACTTCTTACTTAAATTAATTAGAAATAATTTGATTGTTTAAACTGGAATTTTAATGAGTTCCTTATGCTTAAATATTTGCAGTATTATTTTAGAGAACTAATATTGGATTTTAAAAAAACAGCACGATTGTTAATAATATCCTCCTCATTAATTTTTATTAAAACAATACCTCCAACTGGAGCCCTCAAATAATCATAAACTATATTCAATACTCCGGGATCAGTTTCTATCATGTCAGGATAGCTGATGCCATAACCACCTTGAGTACCAATAGTACTATCTAAAAGTATTTTATAAGGCCAGGTAAGGCCATCATCTTCAGAAAGGCAAACTGTCATATTCGATCTATTAACATCATTGTTAAAAATAAAAACCAATCGTCCTGACTTTAATTTGCCTAAGTAAAATCGAGATGGTGTTGTAGCTCCAAGATCTGTAAATTTGATAGAATTATCCCAGGTATCTCCATCTTTACTTTTAGAATAATAAATTCCATCTTTAGTTCTAACCATACCCAAGTAAGTACTATCTTTCAATTGAACAACCATATGTTCATGAATTTGACTGATTGCAACTGGCACAGGAATTGCTCCTGTTTTTTTAAAATCTACTAAGCTTTCATTTCCATAGTTTGCTTTATAGATAAAGGGTTTATGCATTTGATAATTGCCTTCGTACCATCTTGCAACAGGAAATACAACTTGATCAGAGAACTCAGAATAAAACAATTTATTCAGCATAATACCTTCCACAATTTTTCTTGGAGGAGAAAAATTAATCGTATCGCCATCATCTGACAAGTTTATTTTTGAGTACCAGGTAGTAGCCCATTCTTTTGCGGCAATATTTTTTTTCTGTACATGTTTCCCCCAATACAGATAAAGATTCCCAAATTTATCTTTAAAAAAATTTGGGTCTTTCATTCTTGTGGAATCTTCAGGAGAAACTGCCAATATCAATTTGTCATGATCCCAGCTTTGCCCCTTATCTTTACTTACAGAAATAGTTAGATAATTTTCATTACTTTCACCGTTTCCTCCACTGATCCAGCCTGCATATAAATTACCTAATCTGTCCACACCTATTGATGGTATTCCCTGCCACTTTCTTTTTGACAATAAAAACCTGGGATTATTATTTTGATTTTGCAGGATTTCCCCTTCTCCATATACATCTGAATTTACAATATGATCCTTTAAAAATAAATCAAAGTTATCTCCCGGGTAGGAGTTAGGCGGCTTGTGCGTGTCTATTGGAGTAGGTTTCTCCGAAAAAGAATCTTTATCAACACTACAACATGTGAAAGCAAGTATTGTAAAAATAGAAAAAAGAATTAAGTATTTTTTTTTCATATAAAATATATGTTATCAGGAAAAGTCAAAAAAATATTTTAAAAATACTACTTACTTCAATCTAAATAATTAAAACACAAATAAAACAAGCAACTGCCTAATTACTCTTTTCATTAGGCTCATATTTATGATGTTCGACTACATGAATTTCTTTTTCCTGCTTACCACAAATTGATTGTGCAATTTTCATATCATGGACAAAATTTCTAAATTGATTAGTCGATAAATCAAGTGCCACTCCATCAAAATGAATCCAATCCAGATCTCCCAGTTTTACATGTTTTTCAATCATTAATGCACCAGCAGAAAGTGCCATCATAGAAGCCATAGAACCAATATCATGACTTGAATAACCAGGAATAATATTTGGATATTCTTTAACTTTCAAATTATTATAGTGCCTAATGACTGATACCTGGCAAGATTCTGGCGGAGCTGGATAAGATGATGTACATTGAAGTAAAAAAAGTCTTCTATTTTGCGTAAAATTTTGAAGAACAAATTTTTCATATTCTACATCTGTAAAGCCAGTAGAAATTACAAGATCTCCTTTAAAATTATTTCCAACATTTAATAAAAAATTCTTGTGCTTAGAAATTGTACTTGGAAGTTTCAAAAGTGGTAAATCATATTTCTTGACATATTCAAAAGAATTAACATCGAGAATTGATAAGAACCAAAATATCTCATTACTGGCACATTCTTCTATAAGTACATCAAATAATCTATCATTCAATTCTACTCCTTTTCTATAATCTCTTAATGTATTTCCAAATGGAGAATCATATGGTGAGTTTAATTCCGTTTCAGTATAAAAAGTATCTACATCTCTTTTTTGAACTTTTATAACATTTGCTCCCGCTCCTTTAGCAAGTCTAACCATAGCTCGTAATCTATTTTCATCTCCTATATGGTTATTTGTTAATTCAGCTACAATAATAGGTATGCCTTTTGAAGTATTTTCTAAAAGAACTTTGTAGAGTTCATTATTCTGTTTTAAGCTATTTGGTTTAGTTAAATTAATATCAACTTTATTAAATGTCTCTACACTAATATCACTGAATGTTCTATTACCCACATGTATGAAAGATATTTCTTTTGAACCAGAAAAATATTTTTTTAATGTTTTAAAAATACTTTCTTGTGTTTTTAAAACCATATCAGTATACTCTGGTTGATGGTCAGAAAAATCAGTAATTACATTTGGCACATTACTGTAAAAATCAAAGCCTATAAAATAGACCTCCATTTTTATTGATAATGTTTCCTGAATTGCCAAAGCTAATTTTGTTGCTGAAATAAATAAAAAATCAGTAATAGAAAGCTGATCATTTTCAATAATTGAGAGTGTTTTCTCTGATGTTTCAAAAGTCTCAGGCTCATACGGCAATTGATACCAATTTGTACTGGGAGATGTTATTCTAGAGCTAAAATAACATTTTGCTTTTGATCCATTAGCTTTTATACTTTCGTGTGCCCACAAACTATGCACTAAACAAAAATGGCCAGGAAAAATACGCTCAGAATCATTGATATTTATTACTATACCATCACCCAGAATACTCGTTTTAATTTTTCCAGAGGTAGGTCCTTTCCCTAAAATGTAAATTTTATTTGTTTGTAATTCTGAAACGATATTTTTTATTTGGTTCAAGTAATTCTCCATGATATTCTTTTCCGTTAACATTAACATTTAAATTATTCTCTAATGCCAGATTCAGTCCTGGAATGATATCCCAAACCTTTGCTCCTTTAGGGTTTTCAAAGCTAAAAAAAGATCCCTTAATAACATTATACATATTGTAAACAGCACAACCAATAATTCTATACTCAAATCCAGGTTCTAATTTTAAAATATCTTCTTTTGTTAAACTTGAAGAAATTCCAGCTATTCGAGATTCGAATTTTTCAAACTTATCACCGGTTATCATATACGAATCAAGTTCCGGAAGAGCAAGCATTGATTGCTGATGGATACCGTCAATATAAACACAAACAGCCACACCCCATTCTTTAAGTCCAGATACAAAATTTTCTGTTCCATCTATAGGATCCAAAATTACAATATTTGGCTTTTTAAAATTTTCAAGATTACTTTCGGGGCTTTCTTCAGATATTAAGCCAAAATCAGGAAGATTATCTTTCATGTAATTCTTAATAAGCGTCTCACATAACAAATCCCCTTTAGAAACATAACTGTCGTCTTCCTTTTTAACCTTTGTGTTTCTTAGTAATAATATTTCAGAAAGATTCTCTTGAATTATATTTTTAATATCTAGACATATTGAATTCATAGTAGTCCTTCTGATTTATAAAGTTCATAAATACCATTGTTAGAAATCCATTCCTCTGTACGCTTAAGATCATCAATATCATGAACATCGAAACACCCCTCGGTTAAATAAGGCAATATATTGTTCCCCATCACAGTCCATGGCTGCTGTCCATTTTTCGAGTTTATCCCTTTCTCCATACTTAACACCCAAAACGAATGATCATAGAACAAGCAAGTACCTAATTCTTGTCTGTTAGCAGATATATTTCCTTTGATTTGAACATAGGGCTCTAAAAAACCTTCCACATTAACTTTTCTTGCTCGAAGGGCATGATATTCATCTTTTTGATGCGATGGAATTACAGCAGAGATATTACTATTTTTAAGTAATAATTCTATACAATCATCAATCATATTTGTACTAATTGTTCCAACATTGGCATGTATTACAATTAAGGTTGATATTTCACCTTCTTTCAAAATAGTTTCGCAAGCATGTCTAACAGCATCTGCACTTTGAGCATTTGGAGTAGCTAATTCATCAGGCCTCAAAATAGTAGTAAAGCCAACATTTTTTCCTGCATCTAAAATTTTTGGATCATCACTACTTATATAATATCTCTTTATAAATTTAGATCTTTTCGCAGCTAATGCACCCCAATGTAGAAGAGGAATACCAAAAACAGGCAAAATATTTTTATCCTTAAGCGTATTATTACCTCTTCCAATAATAAGGGCAGCAATATCTTCTCTCTTTGATTGTTCTATACTCATAATTTACACCTTAAATAATTTAAAGTTTTACAATCTTAAATCTTTTATTTTTTTAAAACAATTTCAAATCACTTTCTATCATTTCTTTAACCAGAGCTTCTAAATCATATTGAGGCTTCCATCCTAGTTTAGTTTTAGATTTTGTAGGATCACCAATTAGAAGATCTACTTCAGTAGGACGATAATATTCAGGATCTACACGTACTACTGTTTTTCCTACTTCTAATTGATATAGAGGATTGTTGCAAGATGCTACTTTAGCTACTTCATTTTCGTTTTCTCCTTCAAAAGTCAATGCAACTCCCACCTCAGCAAAAGCCATAATAACGAAATCTCTAATATAGGTAGTCACACCTGTAGCTATTACATAATCTTCAGGAGTATCCTGCTGTAAAATTCTCCACATTGCCTCAACATAATCTTTTGCATGTCCCCAATCTCTTTGTGAATTTAGATTTCCAAGATATAGACATTCTTGTTTTCCTTTTGCGATAGCAGCAGTAGCCATAGTAATTTTACGGGTTACAAAAGTTTCACCACGTCTTGGAGACTCGTGATTAAATAAAATACCATTACATGCAAACATATTATAGGCTTCACGATAATTTTTTGTTATCCAAAAACCGTAAATCTTGGCTGCACCATATGGAGAACGTGGATAAAATGGTGAGTTTTCATCATAAAAACCTCGTTCATTTTTATTTTCTGCCATACCCCCATAAAGCTCTGAAGTAGAGGCCTGATAAATTCTGGTTTTATCACATAATCCCAAAATCCTCACTGCTTCCAATATTCTCAAAGTACCTATTCCGTCTACATTAGCCACATATTCCGGGGAATCAAAAGATACCTTCACATGGGACATTGCTCCTAAATTATAAATCTCATCTGGCTGAACTTCCTGAATTATTCTAATAATATTAGTTGAATCAGTTAAATCTCCATAATGTAATTTAAAGTTAACATGTACCTCATGCTGATCCTGATAAATATGATCAATTCTTTGTGTATTAAAAGATGATGCCCGTCTTTTAACTCCATGTACCTGATATCCTTTTTCTAATAATAATTCGGCTAAATAGGATCCATCCTGACCTGTGATTCCTGTTATAAGGGCTACTTTTTGTGTACTCATTGATTTTTTTACTTTACATTTCATATTCAAGTTAAGATATTACATTATTAATTCCTAACTTTTATTAACCTGAAACTATATTTTTACTTGTTTAAAAACATCTTTATTTTTCAGAAACCAATCATATGTCTTTTGAATTCCTTCTTCAAGTTCTATTTTATGTTTCCAGCCTAAATCATGCATTTTGGTAACATCCATTAATTTTCTTGGAGTACCATCCGGCTTAGTAGAATCCCAAATAATTTCTCCCTGATGCCCTGTGATTTTCTGAATGGTTTCTGCCAGATGTTTAATGGTTAAATCTTCACCAGTTCCTACGTTGTATAAGTAATCCGGTAATTTATTTTCTAAAGCAAAAACCACCGCCTCAGCCATATCATCAACAAATAAAAATTCTCTCATTGGTGTACCGCTACCCCAGAGAGTCACAGCAGCATGATTATTTTCTTTAGCTTCATGAAACTTTCGAATCATAGCAGGTAAAACATGTGATGTATTTAAATCAAAATTATCATGTGTTCCATATAAATTTGTTGGCATCAAGCTCACATAATCCTTTCCAAATTGTTTTCTGATTGCCTGACAAGTTTTAACTCCTGTAATTTTAGCAATTGCATACCATTCATTAGTTGGCTCTAAAGTATCAGTTAACAAATAATCTTCTTTTAGTGGTTGTGGAGCTAATTTTGGATATATACACGAGCTTCCTAAAAAAATAAATTTCTCTACACTATTTTGTAATGCTGCATCAATCAGATTATTCTGAATCTGCATATTCTCCATAATAAACTGGTACGGATAATCATTATTAGCCAGTATCCCACCAACTCTTGCAGCGGCATCAATAATAACTTCAGGTTTTTCTTGAGATATAAAATCACGAACGGCTTGTTGATTTCGTAGATCGAGTTCTTTACTCGAAGCTCCAATTAAATTTGAAAATCCTTTATTAGAAAGTGTCCTCCAAATCGCACTCCCAACCATTCCTTTATGACCTGCGATGTAAATTTTTGTATTATTTTTCATTTTACCTAAATTACCTTTAATGCTTCTTTTTCTGCGACTACTTTCCTTAATCCACTGCTTGAAAAGCGATGATCTCTGGTATTAAAATATAGTTGAATTCCTTTGGATTCACAATATTCTCTACCTGTAAAGTTTTTTTCACGATATTCGTCCCCAATGATACGTACATCAATTTTAAATGAACGCAAAATATCTTCTAAATCCTGTTCAGTAGCATATGGTACAATCTCATCTACAAACTTGCATCCTTTCAATTGAATGTAGCGTTCTACGACAGTTTGTGTAGGTCTGTTTTTTTCGGGCCGATCTAATGTTGGATCCGTTTGCAATGCACAAATCAAATAATCACATTGATGTTTGGCCTCTTCCAACATAGTAATATGACCTGCATGAAGCAAATCAAAAGCGCTAAAGGTAATTCCTATTTTCATGACTATTATATTATACCTGAATGATATTTTTTTCGCTTAATATGCTGAATCTGCGTGGAAACGATTTTGTCCCAAGGCCACTATAAAACCAAAAGTCAGACCCAGCTGACTACTTGTCAATGGATTTGAAGACGAATGTGCTGTTTTCAATCCGTTATAATAAACATTCTGCTCTAAAATTGCCTTATAACTAAGATCTGCAAAAAAAGAAACTTTCTCATTTATTGCAATATAAGGTTTAGCACCAATTATTACAGCACCAATAAGATCACTGTAATCATATTCACTTGACAGTTGGCCAATACCACCCCCTGCATGAACAAGCAAACCAAATTGCCCTCCTGTACTTCGGGATAGTTCAATAACATTACCTAAATTATAACAAATTTCTAATGTAGCTAATTTCTGATCCGTTTGCCTTTCAATTTTCTTAGTAAACTGATCGTAACTTAAAGACCCTAATAGCCCAACGTTTTCAGAAAACATATATCGCAACGAACCTTGTGCATGAGTCATTGATAGTGAATTACCACCTCCTTCTGGTGAAATATTAGATAAAGGAACAGCCAATCCTATTCCTGCTTCTACAAAAAGCTTATCGTATCTTAATCTATATTGTGCTTGTGAAATTGATGTAATTAATAATAAAGCAAAAAATATTTTTCTCATAAGTAGGTAATTTTGGGATTTTTATATTTATAATTATTTTAAAGTTACTATTCTCCGTATTTATACATTTCATGTATTATATTTAGCGCAATTGCCATCACATCTAAAATTTCTAAAAACATTATAATTTCTAAATGTTAAAATCAAAATTATAATTTCAAAAATTTATAATAGTATTTTTCTTTATAATTTTGAAAAATAAATATCTTTTATATACAGCTTCGCTATTCTAACCCCCATATTAAGAATTAGAAATAAAATAAAATTTGTGCAAATGTATTGACATTTTTTAAATTATATACTTAAAAACACGACTGTATAATGAATAGTCGTTACACAAAAATACATTAATCTCATTATCAATCACATACAAATAATCATAAATTATAGTGATTTTGAGAATTTACTTTAAAAAATAAATTTAACTTAATTTAACAACTCAAAAAAAATCGTATTCGTTTTTTTGATGTTAAATTTCTGACATATATTAACCGGTTATAAATTGATTTTAGAAAATAATTTGTAAATTATTTATAAATTGTAAACAAATGCCTAAAGCATAACTTTTAAAATTTAAGTTTATTGCATCATTATTATGAAAGAATATTTATTTTTCTTACTATTTTTCAGTTTTACAACTTACAGCCAAATTTCAGGATGCACAGATCCGCTTTCTAAAAATTACAATCCTAATGCAACTCTAAACGATGGAAGTTGCTTGTACAAAAAAATCAACATAAAACCTGAATATTCAATTTTTTTAAATGATTCTATTAAAGAAACATCAGGACTTATTGCTTTTGACAATTTATTATGGACTCACAACGATGATCATGATAAAACTATTTACGGTTTAGACTCATTAGGAAAAATCAAAAAAAGAATAATTCTGAAAAATGCTATAAATCATGACTGGGAAGAGATTTCTCAAGATAGTTCGTACATCTATATTGGGGATTTTGGAAATAATTATTCAGGAAACAGAACTGACCTAAAGATTCTTAAAATCCAAAAAAAAACATTTTTAGAAAAAGACCCAATCATCGAAACAATCTCTTTTGTTTATTCTGATCAAACCGACCTTCATGCAAAGAGAGCAAATACAACCGATTTTGATTGCGAAGCTTTTATCGTCACAAAAGACAGTATTTATCTTTTTACAAAAAAATGGAAATCATCAAAAACCAGTATTTATAGTTTGCCAAATAAACCCGGAAATCACACAGCACAATTAAAAGAAACATTAGATTCAAAAGGGTTAGTTACAGGCGCAACTTACTTAGAATCAAAAAACCTAATTGCACTTTGTGGTTATTCAACAAAAGGTAAACCTTTCATATATCTCTTATACGATTTCAAGAATCATGATTTCCTATCAGGAAATAAACGAAGAATTAACCTTAAACTTTCTTTTCATCAAGTAGAAGGAATTACAACTGCAGATGGTTTACATTATTATTTAACCAACGAAGCGTTAATCAGGAAACCTATTCTGAATATAAGGCCACAAATACACTATTGCGATCTAAGTTCAATACTGGATTCCGATCTGCATAAATAATTCGCAAATCGTAATATAATAGTTTACTTTTGCAAAAAGTTATGTTTTAATACACATTCATAACTTATTAATTTATAACTCATATTTTACAAAGTGAATTACTTATCTGTAGAAAATATATCAAAATCATTTGGTGAAAGAACACTTTTTGACAACATTTCATTCGGGATTAACAAAGATCAAAAAATTGCTTTTATAGCTAAAAATGGTTCCGGAAAAACAACCATCATGAGCATTATTAACGGTCTGGATGAGCCAGATACCGGACAAGTCGTTTTAAGAAAAGGAATCCGAATGGCGTTTCTTTCCCAGGATAATAATCTTCAGGACGAACTGACTATCGAAGAAAGCATTTTTGCTTCTGATAATGAAACACTTAAAATAATTGAAGCTTACGAAAAAGCGCTTGAAAACCCGGAAGACGAAGAAGCTTACCAAAAAGCTTTTGACGGAATGGACCAGCATAATGCCTGGGATTTTGAAACGCAATACAAGCAAATTTTATTCAAATTAAAACTGGAAGATTTCAAACTTAAAGTAAAAAACCTTTCCGGAGGACAAAAAAAACGTCTTTCACTTGCTATAATTCTAATTAACAGACCGGATTTATTGATTTTGGATGAGCCAACCAACCACTTAGACCTTGAAATGATTGAGTGGCTTGAAAGTTATTTTGCCAAAGAAAACATCACCCTCTTTATGGTAACGCATGACCGTTTCTTTTTAGAACGCGTATGCAACGAGATTTTGGAATTAGACAATGGAAAATTATACCAGTATAAAGGAAATTACTCGTACTATTTAGAGAAAAAAGAAGAACGAATTACATCTGAAAATGCCAGTGTTGACAAAGCTAAAAACTTATTTGTAAAAGAATTAGAATGGATGCGCCGCCAGCCAAAGGCCAGAACAACCAAATCTAAATCGCGCCAGGATGATTTCTACATTATCAAAGAAAAAGCCCAAAGCCGAAGAAAGGAAAATAAAGTCGAACTGGAAATTAATATGGAAAGAATGGGAAGCAAAATTATTGAGCTTCATAAACTTTCTAAAAAATTTAAAGACAAGGTTATCCTGGACAATTTTAGTTTTGATTTCCAGCGTGGTGAAAGAATTGGGATTATTGGTAAAAACGGAACAGGAAAATCAACATTTTTAAACCTGCTGACAGGAACAATTCCACCCGACAGTGGTCGCGTTGTAAAAGGTGACACTATAAAAGTTGGCTATTATACGCAATCCGGAATCAATCCTAAACCAGGTCAGCGTGTTATTGATATCATTAAAGAATATGGCGAATACATTCCGCTTGCCAAAGGCAGGATGATTTCGGCTTCACAATTATTGGAACGTTTTCTTTTTGATGCAAAAAAACAATATGATTATGTTGAAAAATTAAGCGGAGGCGAATTAAAACGTCTCTATTTATGTACTGTTTTGATTCAGAATCCAAACTTTTTAATCCTGGATGAGCCAACAAATGATTTAGACATTGTAACCCTGAATGTTTTAGAAAGTTTTCTTTTAGATTATCCCGGATGTCTTCTTGTAGTTTCGCACGACCGCTATTTCATGGACAAAATTGTCGATCATTTATTTGTTTTCAGAGGACAAGGAGAAATAGAAAACTTTCCAGGGAACTACTCTGATTTCCGTGCTTATGAAGACAGCGCCGATATTGCCCAGAAAGAAGAAAACAAAGCCGAAAAGAAAGACTGGAAACAAAATAATCCGACTGGAAATTTAAGCTTTAATGAACAAAAAGAGTATCAAAAAATTGAAAGGGAAATAAAAGATTTAGAAATAGAGAAAACCAAAATCGAACAATTATTTTCTGACGGAAAAGTTGCTGATGCCGATATTGAAAAAAAAGGAAACGAATTACAAAATATCATTAATAAAATAGAACAGAAAGAGGAACGCTGGTTTGAGCTTTCTGCTAAAATAGAAGGATAATTCAGGCAACCATCAAAATACAGCATTGTAATATCAACTAAACAAATATAAAATGAAAAAACTTTTATCTACCCTATTAGTTTTCACACTTTTTTCATGCCTAAGTCCTGAAAACGATTCATATACACCACCTAAAGACTTTACGGCAGAAAATGACAAAGAAATTACCGACTATATTGCAAAAAATAATTTAACAGCTCAAAAAACCAGTTCAGGCTTGTATTATGTTATCAATGAACCTGGCGAAGGAACGCAACCAACAGCTTCTTCTAATGTTACAGTAATTTACAAAGGATATTACACTAACGGAACTGTCTTCGATCCGGGAAAACCTGAAGGAGTTTCGTTTGGATTAAAACAAGTAATTCAAGGCTGGACAGAAGGGATTCCTTATTTTAAAACAGGTGGAAGCGGTATTCTTTTGATCCCATCACATCTTGGATATGGACCTTATGATTACAGAGGGATTCCGGGAGGATCTGTGCTTATTTTTGATGTTAAATTAATTTCCGTAAATAACTAAATTATAAATCAATATTGGCTCTATTATATGAATTGAGCCAATATTGAAAAACTAAAAATGCTGTTCCAAATAAAATCATATCTCAAGTTTCTTTGGCATTCTAAAAATGAACATGGAGTCCATTCTCCATTCGTTTTTAGTTTACTCACGAAATGTTTTTATGACAAAAAACCGAAACCGGAATATTCGATTCTTAATAACTATCGGAAATCACTTTTAGAAAACAAAAACTTTATTGATGTAACCGATTTTGGAGCAGGTTCTAAAGTCTTTAAATCAACCCGAAGACAAATTTCTAAAATTGCACAAACCGCAGGGATTTCACCAAAACGAGCAGAATTGTTGTTTCGAGTTACCAATTATTTCAAACCGAAAAATGTTTTAGAAATTGGAACCTCTTTAGGATTAGCGAGTTCATCTATTGCATTGGGAAGTAAAGAATCTTTTTTGCTTAGCCTCGAAGGTTGTCAAAATACACAATCAGTCGCGGAAAATTTATTTAATAAACAATTTCCAGATTTTAACTTTGAATTTGTGAATTCAGAATTTAGCAAATTCCTGAAAGATGGCTTAGCAAACAGCTGTGATTGGAATTTAATTTATTTTGATGGAAATCATTCTAAAAAAGCAACTTTAGAATATTTTGACCTTTTACTGCCAACTATAGATAATGATTCTGTTTGGGTTTTTGATGATATTCATTGGTCTTCTGAAATGGAGGAAGCCTGGGAAACCATAAAAAAACATCCAAAAGTAAAAGTGACAATAGATACTTTTCAATGGGGATTTGTATTTTTCAGGCACGAGCAGGAAAAAGAGCATTTTATAATCAGGGCATAAAAAAATGACAACCATTTCTGATTGTCATTTTCAAAACTAAAATAAACCTAACTAACCTATTTTTTTGCTGCTGCGTTTTCTTCAGATTTTGCGCCCATTCTGTTTACAGTATACATTGGTGCAAATTTTATTTTTAAGCCGGCAATTTTTCGATTATCTTCAGCTGTCAAACCTTCTTTTTCAACTGTATTTTTACGGCTGTCAAGCGCTTCATACATTAATTTAATTTCATCCCAGTCTTCACGTGAGTAACTGTCTTTATTATTTTGTACAGTATTCACAAATTGATCGTAAACACTAAGAATGTTTTGAGCATTTACCCATGCAAAACTCATATCATCGCCTATTTTACCTTCACCAAATAATGAATTACGCAATTTTTGTTTCGGAGTTACCTCAGGCGCAAGCTTAGCAGCCATTTGATTTTTAAACTCTTCGTATTTAATTTTACTTTCATTGATTTTTTCAGTTTCAGCAGTATTATCCTTAAGATCAGCAAGAGCTGCTTGTGCATTTTCTGCTCTTCTTTCATATTCAGCTTCAACATCTTTCCAGTCAGCTTTCAAATCCTCTTCTGCTACATTTTTTACTGAATCAACATAGGCTACATAAGAATCAATTTTCTTTTTTGCCTGTTCTTGTTTTTCGTCTTTGCATGATGTAAATCCTAATGCAATTAATACAATACCTGATAAAAGTTGTATGTTTTTCATAATTTGATTATTTAATTATTAGATATCCAAATTTACTTCACATAAAATCAAAATAAATTACATTATTATCATGTTTTTAAAATTAAATATCTTTTAAAAATATAAAACATTACAAATAATGATAATTATATAAAATTTATTAAAAAATCTGTAATGATATTAAACCTAATAATTAGATTATTAATAAAGATGTTTTGTAACAAAATGTGATTCTAAACTACTTATACTTTTTATTAAAAAGTGTTTTGTACTTTTAAATCCAAAATTGTAAAACGAAATGGCAAATCCATTAATTAAAATAACTGACATCAAGCGAAATTTTGTACTTGGGAATGAAATTGTATATGTCTTAAAAGGCGTTAATTTAGAAATTAATAAAGGTGAATATGTCGCTTTAATGGGGCCATCAGGTTCAGGCAAATCTACTTTAATGAACTTACTGGGTTGCTTAGACACACCAACTTCAGGACGCTATATTTTGAATGGAAAAGACGTTAGCCAGATGCGTGATGATGAATTGGCCGGAATTAGAAACAAAGAAATCGGATTCGTTTTCCAGACTTTTAACCTTCTCCCAAGAACTACTGCACTAGACAATGTTGCTTTGCCAATGATTTATGCCGGACATCCTAAATCAGAACGGGTTGTTCGTGCGACTGAAGTTTTGAAACAAGTAAATCTTGCAGACAGAATGGACCATCAGCCCAATCAGCTTTCAGGAGGACAGCGCCAGCGTGTTGCTATTGCCCGCGCATTAGTAAACAAACCCTCTATCATTCTGGCAGATGAGCCAACAGGAAACTTAGATAGTAAAACTTCTGTAGAAATCATGAAGCTTTTTGGCGATATTCATGCTCAGGGAAACACCGTAATTCTGGTAACACACGAAGAAGATATCGCAGCTTATGCGCATCGTGTAATTCGTTTACGTGATGGATTAATCGAAAGCGATACATCAAAATAATTATAGATTTCTGATTTAGACTATCTTCAAAAAAATTTAGTATCACATAGTCTTAGCTTCTAAAAAATGAAAATATATACCAAAACAGGCGATAAAGGTACAACTGCCCTCTTTGGAGGAACCCGTGTCCCAAAAGACCATATAAGAATTGAAAGTTATGGAACCGTTGATGAACTCAACTCCTATATAGGATTAATTCGTGACCAGGAAATTGATTCTGATTATAAGTCAATTTTAATAGAAATTCAGGATAGGCTTTTTACTATCGGTGCCATTTTGGCAACCCCTGAGGAAAAAGAAGTTTTAAAAAACGGCAAACTCAGATTAGAAAACCTTGGCATAATTGATTCTGATATTGAATTACTGGAAAATGAAATAGATAAAATGGAGGAAAGCCTCAAACCAATGACTCATTTTATTTTACCAGGCGGTCACACAACCGTGTCACATTGTCATATTGCGCGTTGTATTTGCCGCCGTGCAGAACGCTTAGCAGTACATTTAAGCCATAATGAACATGTACCGGAAATCACAATTAGCTACTTAAACCGACTTTCTGACTACCTTTTTGTATTGGCACGGAAGTTGTCGTCTGACCTTAAAGCGGAGGAAGTGAAATGGATTCCGAGAAAATAATTTTCTTTAAATTCCAATTTTTGAAATCCCAAATTCCAACTATCAGAGCTGTTGTTTTGGGTTTTGGAATTTAATTTTTGGAATTTACCATAAAACGTTCTTAAATTTTATTAAAATAAATCATTTTTTACTTGTCTTTTTCAGTAAAAAATTTATTTTTGCACAAACTAAATCGACAACAGATGTATTGGACATTAGAATTAGCATCGTATTTAAGTGATGCGCCGTGGCCTGCTAACAAAGACGAACTTATTGACTACGCTATCAGAGCAGGAGCTCCTTTAGAAGTAGTGGAAAACCTACAGTCGATTGAAGACGAGGGAGAGATATATGAATCAATGGAAGAAATTTGGCCTGATTATCCAACAGACGAAGATTATCTTTGGAATGAGGATGAATATTAAAAAATAAACCAAATGAAAAAGTCTCATCACAGAGGCTTTTTTTTTGGTTCAAATACACATTATTTTACATAAAATAGAAATACAATAAATCATGAGTTTTATAAACAGTATTATTAAAGTCTTTGTAGGTGATAAATCACAGAAAGATGTTAAAGCTTTACAACCTTACTTAAATAAAATTAAAGCATTCGAAGCCCCTTTAATGAGTCTGTCAAACGACGAATTAAGAGGCAGGACCGTTTACTTTAAAGACAAAATAAAAGAAGCGAGATCTGAAAAAGATGCTAAAATTGCTTCGCTTAAAGCGGAAGTAGAAAAGATTGAAGACATCGATAAAAGAGAAGACCTATATGATGCAATAGATGCTCTTGAAAAAGAAGCTTATGAAATTTCAGAAAAAACGTTATTGGAATTACTTCCTGAAGCATTTTCTGTTGTAAAAGAAACGGCTCGTCGTTTCAAAGAGAATTCACACATTGAAGTTACTGCAACTGCAAAAGATCGCGAATTCTCTGCTGCAAAACCATACATTACTATAGAAGGTGATAAAGCAATCTGGGCTAACAAATGGAATGCTGCAGGGAAAGATATCACCTGGGACATGATTCACTATGATGTGCAGCTGATTGGCGGTATGGTCTTGCATGAAGGTAAAGTTGCCGAGATGCAGACGGGAGAAGGTAAAACTTTGGTGGCTACTCTTCCACTTTACTTAAACGCTTTGACTGGAAACGGAGTTCACTTAGTAACAGTAAACGACTACTTAGCAAAACGTGACAGCACATGGAAAGCGCCTCTATTCGAATTCCACGGTTTATCTGTTGATTGTATCGATAACCACCAGCCAAGTACTGAAGCCAGAAAAAAAGCGTATGATGCTGATATCACTTACGGAACCAACAACGAGTTTGGTTTCGATTACTTAAGAGATAATATGGCGCACTCACCAAGTGATTTAGTGCAGAGAAAACACAATTTTGCTATTGTCGACGAGGTTGACTCGGTATTAATTGATGACGCCAGAACCCCACTTATCATTTCCGGACCAGTTCCTCAGGGAGATCGCCACGAATTCAATGAATTGAAACCAAAGATCGAAAACTTAGTTGCACAACAGCGTCAGTTAGCGAATGGTTTCTTAGCTGAAGCTAAAAAATTAATCAAAGAAGGTAATACTAAAGAAGGTGGTTTCTTATTATTAAGAGCTTACAGAAGTTTACCTAAAAATAAAGCATTAATTAAATTTTTAAGTGAAGAAGGAATCAAACAATTGCTTCAAAAAACTGAAAATCAATATATGCAGGACAACAATCGTGAAATGCACAAAGTGGATGAAGCTTTGTATTTTGTGATTGAAGAGAAAAACAATCAGGTAGAATTAACTGATAATGGTATCAAATATTTATCAGGAGATACTGATGCGGATTTCTTCGTTTTACCGGATATTGGAACTGAAATTGCTGCTATTGAAAAACAAAAACTGGATAAAGATGCTGAAGCAGAAGCAAGAGAGAAATTATTTCAGGATTTTGGTGTAAAAAGCGAGCGTATCCACACTCTGACACAGCTTTTAAAAGCTTATGCTTTATTTGAAAAAGATGTAGAATACGTTATCATGGACAACAAAATTATGATTGTTGATGAGCAAACTGGCCGTATCATGGACGGACGCCGATATTCAGATGGTCTTCATCAGGCGATTGAAGCAAAAGAAAACGTAAAAATCGAAGCTGCAACTCAAACTTTTGCAACCGTTACATTACAGAATTATTTTAGAATGTACAGCAAATTGGCCGGTATGACAGGTACCGCTGTTACCGAAGCGGGTGAGTTATGGCAAATCTATAAATTAGATGTTGTTGAAATTCCAACCAACCGTCCAATTGCAAGACATGACAAGGAAGACTTCATCTACAAAACAACACGTGAAAAATTCAACGCTGTAATCGAAGACGTTACCGAATTATCAAAAGCAGGAAGACCAGTATTGATTGGAACAACTTCTGTAGAGATTTCAGAATTATTAAGCCGTATGCTTAAAATGAGAGGAATCACGCACAACGTATTGAACGCTAAAATGCACAAGCAGGAAGCACAAATCGTTGAAGAGGCTGGTAAGGCCGGAGTTGTAACTATCGCAACCAATATGGCAGGTCGTGGTACCGATATTAAATTATCTGCGGAAGTAAAAGCAGCAGGAGGTTTAGCAATCGTTGGTACTGAGCGTCACGATTCCCGTCGTGTAGACAGACAGTTACGTGGTCGTTCTGGTCGTCAGGGAGACCCGGGAAGTTCTCAATTCTACGTTTCTCTTGAAGATAACTTAATGCGTTTATTTGGTTCTGAAAGAGTTGCAAAAGTAATGGACAGAATGGGTCTGAAAGAAGGAGAAGTAATTCAGCATTCTATGATGACAAAATCTATCGAACGTGCTCAGAAAAAAGTAGAAGAAAATAACTTTGGTGTTCGTAAACGTTTATTAGAATATGATGACGTAATGAATTCCCAGCGTGAAGTTGTTTACAAACGTCGTCGCCACGCATTGTTTGGAGAGCGTTTGAAACTGGATATAGCCAACATGCTTTATGATACCTGCGAACTAATTGTAGACCAAAACAAAGTAAATAACGATTTCAAAAATTTTGAATTTGATTTAATTCGTTTCTTCGGAATCACGTCTCCGATTGCTGAAACTGATTTCTCTAAATTATCTGAAATCGAAATCACCGGAAAAGTGTATAAAGAAGCTTTGGCTTTCTATACAGAAAAAACCGAAAGAAGTGCCAGAGAAGCTTTCCCTATTATCAAAGGCGTTTTTGAAGAACCAAACAATCATTTTGAAAGAATTGTAGTTCCATTTACAGACGGAATCAAAACTTTAAACGTTGTTACAGATCTGAAAAAAGCTTATGAAAGCGAAGGTGCTCAGTTGATTGCTGATTTCGAGAAAAACATCACACTTTCTATTGTGGATGAAGCCTGGAAAAAACACTTACGCAAAATGGACGAATTGAAACAGTCTGTTCAGTTGGCTGTTCACGAACAAAAAGATCCATTGCTAATTTATAAATTAGAAGCTTTCAACTTGTTTAGAGGAATGCTGGATAACGTAAACAAAGAGGTAATTTCATTCTTATTCAAAGGTGATTTACCAGCTCAAAACGTCCCTGAAATTCACGAAGCAAGAGAAGTTCGTCAAAAAGAAAACTTACAGTTAAGTAAAGACGAAATTCCAAACAGCGAAAGCATGAACCGTGAAGCAGGAGAAACGCAACAACGTCAGGTTACAGAAACTATCGTTAGGGATATGCCAAAAATCAACCGAAATGACACTGTAACAGTTCAGGAAGTTGCTACTGGAAAAACGGAAACAATGAAATTTAAAAAAGCTGAAACCCTAATTGCTAATGGCACTTGGGTTCTTGTTAAATAACAATTTCTAAAGTAATACATTTTAGATCCCCCAATTACAAAAGTAGTTGGGGATTTTTTATGCAAAAAAAATAATATTTGTTCTTTCTAAAACGAATAAAATGTATTTTTGCAAACGAAACAAAGAAACAACTTTTGAAAAAGTTATTGATCATATTTCTTTCCTGCATGCTATTAGTTCCTTCTTTTGGCAGTTTCTTTGTTTACACCTCATTCAAATTAAATCAGGAAGAAATTGCAAAAACGATCTGCGTACAGCGAAAAATGGTATTTAATAGCTGTAACGGTCGTTGCGAACTTCAAAAAAGTCTGAAGAAATATGCCGACAATGAAAAAAAGATGCAAAACAACCTCAAAGAAAAAGTTGAAGTTGTTTACATTCAAAATTCACCAACAGCTAATTTCAAATTAATTACACCTATCGAATCAGCAGCAGAACTTTTTGCTTCTTTTGATTCAAAACCAGTTTCGGTTTCCAATAGCACTTTTCATCCTCCATCCTTTTTTATATAAATTTTAGTACCCTTTTCAATTCAAAACTGAAAAGATTTTTCTTGTCGTCATGTCAGGAAAACACATGTTGCTTTTAAAATTTATATAATTAAAATGAAAAAAATATACTTTACCCTATTCATCATAGGGCAATGTGTCCTTGCACAAAATAAAACAGAACAGGACACAACAAAATCACAGGAACTTGAAAACGTTTTTATAACCGCAAATCGCACAGCAACTTTACGAAAAGAAACACCTGTCGCCATCAGCAAGTTAACTGCTAAAACTATTAACGAAGCCAAGGCAACTGCTGTCTATGAAATTATAAATAAAACACCAGGAGTTCTCATGGTGAATTTAGGAAACGAACAGCATATGATGTCTATTCGTCAGCCTATGACAACAAATGCCTACTATTTATATCTGGAAGACGGTCTGCCTATTCGCCCAATGGGAATTTTCAATCACAATGCTTTATTAGAGATTAATCAGTTTAACCTTCAAAGTATTGAAGTGGTAAAAGGTCCGGTTTCTTCTTTATATGGACCCGAAGCCGTTGGCGGTACTATTAATCTAATTTCGATAAAACCATCTCTTGATCCTGAATTTAAATTTGGAATACAGGCCGATAATTATGGTTATAGAAGATTTCAGGCTGCCGGTGGTGCTACTATTGGAAAGGTTGGCTTTCATGTTGCAGGAATTTCCAGTTTGCAGGAAAATGGCTGGATGACCTATTCTGATTATAACAAAGACAATCTGAATGTTCGAATCGATTATAACATCTCACCTTCTACGCGACTAATCAGTAATACCATGTATGGAAAATATTATTCGGACATGAGCGGAAGTGTAAATGAAGAAGCTTTTAATAACAGAACCTATAAAAGTACGACTGACTTTACATATAGAAAATCGGATGCCTTAAGAACCCGTTTAACATTAGAACATGACTGGAACAGCAACTCCAGCAGTTACATCACCGCTTATTTGCGTGATAACAAATTAGGTCAAAATCCATCCTACGGAATCAAATGGAGTCCAACTGTTAATCCGACAACTGCAAAAGGTGAAGTCAATTCAAACAACTTCAAAAGTTATGGAGCAATCGGACAGCATACTCAAAAGTTTGAATTTCTGAATACCAAACTGGTTGCAGGAGCCCTTTATGATTATTCTCCGGTAACGTATTGGTCTTATGTTATCGATTTAAAAGCCAATCTAAATCCTGGAGAGGCAGGAAAACAAACGGTAGATTCGTATGAAATTATTGCAGAACATCCGGATTCAAAACTGGCAGATTATTCGGCTGATATTTTTAATACAGCAGGCTATGCGCAATTGAGTTTTAATCCGATTGAAAAATTAGTCATCACATTGGGAGGCCGTTACGACAATATGAAAGTTGATTATGATAACACTCTCGATCTTTCTTCAGGAAGTAAAATATATGACAAGGTTACATTTAAAGTAGGAGCTAACTACAACCCAACAGATTTTATAGGTTTCTATGGCAATTATTCTCAGGGCTTTGCTCCTCCGGGAATTACATCCATTTTCAGAACAAAACCCGGAACTGGCGGTACAACAGCTGTTCCTGCCGAATTTTATTACAACTTAAAACCGGCAGATTTCGATAATTATGAAATTGGCGGATGGCTTTCCTTTTTTCAAAATAAATTAAACTTTGACTATGCTTTCTATTATATGGAAGGCAAAAACGAACTGTTAAGCATCAAACTGCCTGATAACTCAACTGATTATCGTTCCGCCGGAGAAACCCGTCATAAAGGAATTGAATTTGGAGCCTCTTATCGTCCTTCAAAACAATTCAATTTTCGACTTGGCGGAACTTACGCACAGCATACTTATATCGATTTTAAACTTTCAGACAAACCATCAGATCCGGTTCAGAATTTAAACGGAAAAGAAATGCCTGCTGCTCCAAGATGGTCCGGAAATTCAGAGGTAAGTTATTACCCAAGCTGGCTTCCCAACTTAAGAACTTCTGTCGAGTGGCAGTTGGTTGGCAGCTATTATCAGGATCAGATCAATACTGTAAAATATGATGGTTACAATTTATTCAACGCCAGAATTGGCTATCAATGGAAAAAAATTGAAATCTACGGAAATGTCATGAACCTAACCGATAAATTATACGCTTATAATGTTTCGAGAACAAATATCGCAAACGCGCAGCCTACCTATACAGCAGCTGCACCAAGAACTTTTGTTTTTGGAATACAATATAATTTATCATTAAAAAAATAATTTTTAGAAGCTAATCCCGCTCTCCGCTATATCTTTTGTGGCGAACCCCGCCACAAAAGGATATCGCTTCTATCGGGGCTAAAAAGATCTAACAATGAGCAAAGCAATAAAAGAGAAAAAGTCCAAAAAAAAAGATTCTAAATTCATTAAAAAAATCAAACAGCACATGTACAAATGGCATAGTGTTATTGGTTTAATCACCATTATTCCGGTTATCTTCTGGACATTATCAGGTTTGATGCACCCATTTATGGCTCATTTTTTCAAACCCGAAATTGCCCATGATAAACTGGAACAGCAAATTATTGATCAAAATCAATTGCAATTTTCGATTCAGGAAGTTTTACAGAAAAACGAACTAACACAATTCAAAAATTTTAGAATTGTTGCCTTCAACAATAAAACGTATTATCAGCTTAAAACAATAATTGGCGAGTTATGGTATTTTGATGCCTTAACAGCTGAGAAACTAGAAAACGGAGATCAAAAATATGCTGAATGGCTTTCACGATATTTTTTAGACGATCAAAAAAGCACCATAAAAAAGAGTGAGGTTGTAACCGAATTTAATTCGCAATACAAATATGTAAACCGTTATTTACCTGTCTATAAATTGAGTTTTGATCGCCCTGATGCGATGGAAGTTTATGTAGAAACCTCATCAGGCAAACTGGCTACTTTTAATCCGGTTTCCAGACAATGGTTTATCTGGTTTTTCGACACTTTTCATAACTGGTCCTTTATAGATGCCATTTCGAACAACAGTATTCGGATTATTACCATGATTTTCCTACTGTCAATTATTGGATTTTCTGCCCTGAGTGGAATTTTAATTTACGGCTTACTTTGGAAACAATTCAAAAAAACAGATAGTTTACAACCCAAAAAAGGACTTCGAAAATACCATCGCCAAATCGGGATCTGGGTTTCGCTTTTTACATTGACTTTTGCTTTTAGCGGTGCGTACCATGCCACTACAAAATGGGCTCCCTACACTTTATCACAAATGATTTACGAACCTACTTTTGAAACCAAAGAAATTCCCAGAGCAAATAATATGCTCAATTTAGACTGGATTCGTTTTCAAAACATGAGCATTATTACACTCAATGATACGGCTTATTATCGTTGTCAGTTGGCTGAAAAAGAAACAAAAAGATTCAAAAAACCAAAATCAGATTCTAAATGGAACAAAAAAGAGGATACAAAATCTGAAGTCATTTACATCAATGCAACTACAAATAAAATTGCGCCAAACCTGGATTTAGAATATGCCGAATTTTTAGCTTATTATTTTACCGATGGTGCACCAAAAGCTTCGTGCTGCGAAATGATTGATACGTCAGAAGATGACTCTCAGCCTTCATTTGAAAATATAAAATTATTGGAATCAAAAGTTTTGAATGATTTTGAAAGCAGGGAATATGGCTTTGTCAATAAAAGGCTTCCAGTCGTAAAATTAGCGTATGACACACCTGAAAGAACAACTTACTTTATCGAAACTTCAACATCAAGATTAGCTGCGGTTATCAATAACTCAGACCGGATTGAAGGGTATTCTTTTGCCATCCTGCACAAATTTTTATTTATGGACTGGGCTGGAAAAAACATCCGTGACCTGACGATGGTTTTGGCTGCATTGACGATTTTGATTGTGAGTATTCTTGGGTTTATTTTGTTTTTGAAGAAATAGTATCGTTTTATTCCTGCAAGGTCTTTTCTTGACCTTGTAGGTATTTAAAACCACAATAAACAGACGTAAAAGGTTTTAAAAACCTCGCAAAAAACTTAATAAGTAAATTTATCGGGGATTCTCCTCATAATAACGCGCTTCGATACGCTTAATATCTTTTATGGAATTTTTCGCCCAATCTAAACGCTTTACCAAAATCTCTTCATCAGACAACTGCCATTTTATATCCGATCTTCGAAGCCTGTTGGCTAGGTTTTGAATTATAATAGCCGCAGAAACCGAAATATTGAGGCTTTCGGTAAAACCAACCATTGGAATTTTCAGGAAACCATCTGCATTATCCATAATTTCTTTAGACAATCCTTCTTTTTCTGTACCAAAAAATAATGCGCTTGGTTTTGATATGTCAAAATCTTCCAGCATGCAGTCTTGTTCATGAGGTGTTGTCGCAATAATTTGATAACCTTTGCTTTTTAAATCTGAAAGACACCCAGCAACTGAATCAAATCGGTTAATGTCTACCCATTTCTGGGCTCCAAGGGCGATTTCTTTATCAATTCTTTTCCCAAAACGCTGTTCGATAACATTCAGTTCCTGAATTCCGAAAACTTCACAGCTACGCATTACCGCACTTGTATTGTGCATTTGGTACACATCTTCTACGGCAACTGTAAAATGTTTGGTACGATTTTGAAGAACATGTAGAAATCTTTCTTTACGGTTGTCTGTTAGTATGTTTTCTAAGAAAGCCAGGTAATCTAAATCAATCATTATCTATATTTTTATTGCTAAGTATATTTTTAATTACGTTATTTAAAACAAAGGTATTCCAATCTTCCTTGTATGAATAGCCTCTATTTATATCCCTTGGGTTTTCTTTCGAATAAATTGAGAAATAAGTTCTGAATGATCTATATCTTAGATCTTGCCAGGCAATTTGTTTCTTTTCCTGTTTAATGAGTTTTGAAACACAAAAAATGACTCCTTCAGAATTAATAGTAACATCTCCAATAGAAAAAGCTTTACCTTCATCAAATTCTTTCATAAAATCATTTACTTGGTTATTAAAATATAAATCCCATAGTGAATCCATAATACTTACATAAAGTGCAAGGCGTTCTCTTTTCTTTACTCCAAAATAAGAATTAAAATGAATTTTTAAAACTTCATCATTATGATTTCTAATGTAAAACTGGTATTCTCTTCCAAAAACAAAATAGAATTTAAACCAATTAACTCCAAAGCGAAAGTCTTTTATTTCTGAGTTTTTAAAAAATATAAAACCTTCATTTTTTAAATCTTTATCTTCAAATCGAATAAACTCAGGATGGAGATGCAAATCTCTTTTATAATTATCGAAAAAACTTCTTTGGATTTTTACCTTAAATTCCGTTTTCAATTTATTTGATTTTAATGGGGTGCTAAAATAACCATTTCATTTTAAAAATTTCTCATTTGATTATTTGTAATTATAAATGAAATCTGAAGTACTACTCTTAAAACTGGTATGATTTAATTCGTACTATTCTTAAAATCGGTTACTTTTACTAATTACTAACCGCATCATAAAAATAACCTGAATGAACAAGTCTTTTTACAAGAGTATTCTATGTGCTTTATCTCTCACCCTTTTTGCCTGTGCTACAAAATCTCCCAAAGAAATTCCTGTTGGTTTAGGCTGGAGCAATAATTCTGTTAATACCGTTAAATTCAGAAAAAATGCTGTAACTACTTTTAAAGATCTTCAGTTCACAGCTTATTATGATGCAGATGGCTCTGTAGTTTTAGGCAAAAGAAAACTTAATTCTGCTAACTGGGAAATCGTAAAAACACCTTACACTGGTAATGTAAAAGATGCTCATAACAGCATTAGTATTGCTGTAGATGGAAAAGGCTTTTTACATATAAGCTGGGATCATCATGATACCAGACTTCGATATGCAAAGAGCAAGTCGCCTTTAAGTTTAGATTTAGGTAATGAAGAATCAATGACCGGAATTGCCGAACAAAAAGTGACGTATCCTGAATTTTATAATCTGCCCAACGGAAATTTATTATTCTTTTACCGTTCCGGTGCTTCGGGAAGAGGCAATATGATTATTAACTCCTATGATTTAAAAAACAAAAACTGGTCACAAATTCAAAGCAATTTATTAAATGGTGAAGACAAAAGAAGTGCTTACTGGCAAGCCAAAGTAGATAAAAAAGGCACCATACATCTCTCATGGGTTTGGAGAGAAAGCTGGGATGTTTCGACGAATCACGATATTTGTTATGCTCGTTCTTTTGATGGAGGTTTGACTTGGGAAAAATCAAATGGAGAAAAATATAATTTACCAATAACTGTAGCATCTGCAGAAACTGCTTGGAAAATTCCGGAAAAATCGAGTTTGATCAACCAAACTTCGATGACAGCTGATGAAAACGGAAACCCTTATATCGCTAATTATTGGAGTGAAAATGATATTCCGCAGTTTCAGATTGTTTATTTAGAAAATGGTAGCTGGAAAAAATCAAATACAGGTTTCCGAACAACTCCTTTCTCTCTGGGAGGTGGGGGCACCAAAAAAATCCCGATTTCCAGACCTGATTTGTTACTTAAGGAAGAAGGAAAAAACCGCTATTTGTACCTTCTTTTTAGAGACAGCGAAAGAGAAAACAAAGTCTCAATGGCTTACACAAATTTAAATAAAGACAGCAATTGGAAAGTAACCGATTTAACCTCAACCGCAATAGGTGAATGGGAACCTAATTATGATATTTCACTTTGGGAAAAGCAAAAAAAACTTCATATCTTTCTTCAAAATGTAAATCAGGTTGACGGCGAAGGTCTGGCAAAGTCAGAACCGACAATCATACGGATATTAGAAGTGAATCAGTTACCCAAATAATTGCAATACAAAAAATGAAAAAGAAATTAGTAGTACTGACAGGAGCAGGAATAAGCGCCGAAAGCGGTATCAAAACATTTCGTGACAGTGACGGATTATGGGAAGGTCATGACGTAATGGAAGTAGCCACTCCCGAAGGCTGGTATAAAAATCAGGAACTGGTTTTGGATTTTTACAACAAAAGACGCCAACAGCTTAAAGAAGTGGAACCTAATTTAGGACACAAAATCCTAGCCGAATTAGAAAAAGATTTTGATGTTTATATCATCACTCAAAATGTTGATGATTTACATGAAAGAGCTGGCAGTTCTAAAGTTCTACACCTTCATGGAGAATTGCTAAAAGTCAGAAGTACCAAAAATCGCGATTTGATTTTAGACTGGACTGAGGATTTAATCACGGGAGATTTAGATGAAAATGGACACCAGCTGCGTCCGCATATTGTTTGGTTTGGCGAAGATGTTCCGGCACTTGAAGAAGCGATTGCCATAACGGAAACCGCTGATTATTTTGCCGTAATCGGAACTTCCCTTCAAGTTTATCCTGCTGCGGGTCTGATAAGTTACACCTATAGTATTACACCAGTTTTTTATATTGATCCGAAGCCAATTTCAATTCCGAATATTAGAAACAAAATTGAAACCATTGCAAAATTCGCTTCAGAAGGTGTAGCTGACCTGAGAGATAAACTATTGAATTTAGAAAAAACAAAATGATTTTTGAAAGCTGGCTGCAGCAATTAGCGGAATTCAATCTGGTTTCCTTGGCTGTTTTTTTCCTGATTGAAAACTTAGTTTTGATCTATATCTCAGTTTTGATCGGACGAATAATTGAACCAGAGAATACTGTTTTAAAAAAGTCTGATCGTAAATGGGTATTCTCAACTCTAATTTGCAATACATTCATAACAGTATCAGGCTTTGAATTGTATCGATTGGGAATCCTCGAAATAGATTTTTCAGCATCAATTGTTACTTTATTATTGGACACCTTATTGCTGATTGTTTTAATGGACTTTTTTATGTTCTGCTTTCACTTTCTGGCTCATCGCTTAAAATGGTTCAACCCTATTCACAGGCTTCATCACACACATGTTGATACCAGTGTTTACAGCCTTTATGTACTTCACCCTATTGAAACTTTAGGCTTTGGTATGATTTGGCTATTTTTAATTACGCTCCTGAAATTTAAATTTTTAAGCATCATAATTTACCTCATTTTAAACTTATCGTACGGAATATTTGGCCATTTAAAGACTGACATTTTTCCTGATTTTTGGTATAAAAACCGCTTAACAAAATGGATCTCAACTACAAAATTCCATAACGACCATCATAAAAATGAATCGCGTAATTATGGTTTCTATTTTACGATTTGGGATAAAATTTTCAAAACGATAATTTAAGCCTCAATATAGCTTTCAGAAGTTTTAACAATACCTTATATTTGCACCTTTCGAAAAACAACATAACGATGACTACTCTAAACGAATTGAATGCTATATCCCCAATTGACGGAAGATATAGAAATAAAACCCAAAATTTAGCACCTTTCTTCTCTGAAGAAGCTTTAATAAAATATCGTGTATTAGTTGAAGTTGAATACTTTATTGCTTTATGCGAAATTCCATTGCCGCAATTACAGGGCATAAATTCAGATTTATTTGAAAGCCTTCGTAATATTTACAAGAATTTCTCTACTGAAGACGCGCTTTGGATTAAAGAAACTGAGAAAGTAACGAACCATGACGTAAAGGCGGTGGAATACTTTATCAAAGATGCTTTTGAAAAATTAGGTTTATCGCAATACAAAGAGTTCATCCACTTCGGATTAACCTCTCAGGACATTAACAATACGGCCATTCCACTTTCTACAAAAGAAGCATTTGAGCAGGTTTATATGCCAACATTAATTTCTGTAATTGCAAAATTAAAAGAATTAAGCGTTGAATGGAAGGACATTCCGATGTTAGCACGTACGCACGGACAACCGGCCTCTCCTACCCGTTTGGGAAAAGAAATTTTGGTTTTTGTAGAACGTCTTGAAGAGCAGATGCGTTTGTTGTTCAATATTCCGTTTGCAGCTAAATTTGGAGGAGCAACAGGAAATTTTAATGCACATCATGTAGCCTATCCACAAATAGACTGGAAGCAATTCGGAACCAAATTTGTTGAGACCGGTTTAGGTTTGCAACATTCATTTCCGACCACTCAAATCGAGCATTACGATCATTTTGCAGCATTTTTTGATGGTTTAAAAAGAATCAACAACATCATTATCGATTTAGACCGTGATATCTGGACGTATGTTTCAATGGACTATTTCAAGCAAAAAATCAAAGCCGGCGAAATCGGATCATCAGCAATGCCGCATAAAGTAAACCCGATTGATTTTGAAAATTCAGAAGGAAACTTAGGAATTGCAAATGCTATTTTTGAACATTTGGCTGCTAAATTACCGATCTCAAGATTACAGCGTGATTTGACCGACAGTACCGTTTTAAGAAATATCGGAGTTCCTGTTGGACATACTATTATTGCTTTTGAAGCTACTTTGAAAGGTTTGAATAAATTACTTTTAAACGAAAGTAAATTTGCCGAAGATTTAGAAAAGAACTGGGCAGTTGTTGCAGAAGCAATCCAGACTATCCTGCGTCGTGAAGCCTATCCAAATCCTTATGAAGCGTTGAAGGGCTTAACCAGAACCAATGAAGCAATCGATAAAAATGCCATTCATAATTTTATTGCAACTTTAGAAGTTTCTGATTCGGTAAGAGCAGAATTAATGGCTATTACCCCTAGTAATTACACAGGAATTTAATTAAAACCTAAAATGTTTTCTCAAAAAAAGCTATCTTTATCCGGATAGCTTTTTTTATTGAATTTATTAGAATTAGCCCGGATAGAATGAAAAGCCTTTTGTAAAAAAAACTATATTTTTTTGCAGGAACAGAGCGACCAGCGGAAGCTCCTGGAACTGCTTTAAAAATATGTTGTTTGCACAAAAGCTTGAAATGGAAAGCCGGAATAGCTCCTGAACAAAGAAACATTTATGATTGCCTTAACTGCCGCTGCTGAAACTACACACCACTTACAACCTTTAATAAGTGATCTGGGACTAATCCTGATGACTGCCGGAATTGCTGTACTTATTTTTAAAAAAATGAAACAGCCTCTGGTTTTGGGCTACCTGATTGCAGGTTTTTTAGCCGGAAACCATTTTGATTTTTTTCCTTCAATAACCGACATGAAGAGTGTCGAAGTCTGGGCCGAAATTGGGGTGATTTTTTTATTGTTTAGTTTGGGGCTCGAATTTAGTTTTAAGAAATTAATGAAAGTGGGCGGTACTTCTTCTATTACGGCCATAACGCAGATATTGTTTATGACACTCATTGGTTATTGTGTCGGACAATGGATGGGCTGGTCAAAAATGGACAGTATTTTTCTTGGGGCTACGCTTTCGATTTCATCTACAACAATTATCATCAGGGCATTTGATGAATTAGGTGTTAAAGGAAAAAAGTTCGTTGGAATTGTTTTCGGTGCTCTTATTGTTGAAGATATCGTTGCAATTCTGATGTTAGTTTTGCTATCGACCATTGCTGTAAGTAATGAAGTTTCAGGTGGCGCTTTGCTACAATCTGTTTTAAAATTGGTATTCTTTTTAATTATATGGTTTTTGGGCGGAATCTTCATTATTCCTACCATTCTCAAAAAGGCTAAACATCTCTTAACTGATGAAATGCTGCTTATCATTTCACTGGCCATGTGTTTAATGATGGTGATTTTTGCTGCAAATGTTGGTTTTTCTCCTGCATTAGGTGCTTTTATAATGGGTTCTATTATTGCCGAAACTACTCAGGCAGAAAAAATTGAACATCTGATTCAGCCTGTTAAAGACTTATTCGGAGCGGTTTTCTTTGTGTCTGTAGGAATGTTAATTAATCCTGCAACATTAATTGACTTTGCAATTCCGGTTTTGATTATTACACTAGTGACTATTTTTGGAAAATCATTGAGTTCTTCATTTGGGGCTTTATTATCCGGTCAGCCTTTGAAACAATCGGTTCAAACCGGAATGAGTCTGGCACAGATTGGGGAGTTTTCTTTTATCATTGCGACACTTGGAATGACACTAAAAGTTACAAGCGATTTCCTGTATCCCATAATTGTAGCCGTTTCTGCCATTACAACCTTTACCACGCCTTTTTTAATTAAATATTCAGAATCGTTCGCTCATGCTTTAGAACAAAAAATGCCGAAAAAATGGGTCAAAAACATCAATCGTTACAGTGTAAATGCACAGGCAATTAAATCGGTCAGTACCTGGCAAATTGTACTGCGCTCTTCGATAACACAAATTATTCTTCATACAATAATCATTACGGCAATTATTTTATTGTCATCTAAATTTGTGGCACCTTCCGTAGCTGATACCAGATTTGGAAATACATTAGCAGCTTTATTGACTTTAGTTATAATTGCTCCATTTTTATGGGCACTTTCGCTGCGCCGTGTGAAAGTGGACGAAGTTGAAAGATTATGGGAAGAACGTAAATATCGCGGGGCTCTCCTGATGCTAATCTTAATCAGAATGAGTATTGGATTATTTTTTGTTGGATTTTTATTAAATATATTCTTTTCGCCAACAGTTGCTTTTGTTGCCTTGATTATTGCCATTGCTGCTTACCAGATATTCCCTAAAAAATTAAACGAGCAATATCATAAAATCGAAAATCACTTTTTAAAGAACCTGAATGACCGTGAAAATAAAAAAATAGACAGAAGATATGCCAATTTAATGCCATGGGACGGACACATGTCTATTTTTGAAATTGGAAAAGAATCAAACCTGGCCGGAAAAACATTAGAAGAACTGCATATCCGTGAACAGATGGGAATCAATATTGCTTACATAAGACGCGGTGAAATCACAATTGCAATTCCGACTAAAACCGAGCGTTTATTTCCGGGTGATGAAATTTGTGTCATTGGTACCGATGCTCAAATTACTGAATTTAATAAATATCTGACCCAGAATGAAATTGAACCTCCTAAAAATGTAGAAGAATCTGAAGTTGTGCTGCGCCAGCTGGAAGTTTCTAATGAGGACTTTACAGAAAAAAGCATTGGCCAGTTTAGAGGTAAAACCGGTGGAATGGTGGTTGGAATCGAGAGAAACGGAAATCGTATTCTAAATCCTGAATCCAGTTTAATTTTACAGCTAAACGATATTATATGGGTAGTTGGAGATAAGAAAAAAATGGCTGAGTTGTTGAAAAAGCCTCTTAGAAGCTGATATCATAAGTTTCTAAGATTTTCTCCCTAAAATGTTCCATGAATAGTTAAGGTGCTAATTTTCCAGGATCATAAAAAATCTCAGAAACTTAGCACCTTATTATTGAAGCTTAAGAAAAGCTTATTTATTAGGCTGTGGCGTCAAACGCAAATACGGTTTGATTGGTGTATAGCCTTTTGGAAATTTTGCCGGAATATCACTATCTGGAATTGCTGGTGCGATTACCACATCCTGCCCGTCTTTCCAGTTTGCCGGCGTAGCTACGCTATAATTTGCTGTTAACTGTAAGCTGTCTATAACACGAAGCAATTCGTCAAAATTTCTTCCTGTCGATGCCGGATACGTTAAAGTCAGTTTGATTTTTTTATCTGGCCCAATTACAAAAACAGAACGCACTGTAAATTTATCGCTTGCATTTGGGTGCAGCATATCATACAAATTTGCTACTTTTTTATCTTCGTCTGCAATGATGGGAAAATTGACCTCTGTATTTTGCGTTTCATTGATGTCTTTAATCCATTCTTTATGGGAATCCAAACCATCAACACTCAAAGCAATAACTTTAGTATTTCTTTTTGTAAATTCAGGAACATAATTGGCTACAGTTCCTAATTCAGTGGTACAAACCGGCGTAAAATCTGCAGGGTGCGAAAACAAAACACCCCATGAATCACCTAACCATTCATGAAAATTAATTGTTCCTTGTGTTGTTTCGGCCTGGAAATCGGGTGCTATATCGCCTAATCGTAATGTTGACATAATTATATTTTTTTAGTTCCCTTAAAATTAACTAAAAAATACATTCGGAAAACATTCAAAATTTAAAAATTAGTTAAAATTCTATCTTTCCTATATAATTAAATAGCAATCATAAGAAAAGCAATATAAAGTACCAAATAGCAAGGGTTAAGAACGAAATCGGAATCCCAAAACCCACCATCATACTGCTTAATTTTGGCTTCAGGCCATAAGTCGAAGCTAAGATTGCGCCTGTAATCATGGGTGCCATAGCGGTTTCCATAATTGTAATTTTGATAGGCTCTGAATGCTGATTGAAAATAAAAACATATAATACCAAAATGACAAACGGAACCAGAATAAGCTTAAAAAAAAGTCCAAGCCGTAAAAATTTCCAATGCTGGCTTTTTCGGTCAAAATTGAGTTGTAATCCGACAGATAATAAAGCAAGCGGTGTCACAAAACTTCCCACTTTTAATAATATGGATTGAATATTCGAATCTAAATCGTAGTCATAAACATTCATCAGGCAAGCAAAAACAAACATTATGAAAGGAGGAAATAAGACTATTTTGCTGATAATACTCCAAGTATCCGGGTTTCCTTTAGAATAAAATGCTGCTACAAAAACACCTAATGTTGAAACAACCACAAATGTTCCGGGCTGATCTACCAGAACAGCAGTTTCTAAACCTTTTTTGCCAAATAAAGCTTCAATTATAGGATAACCTAAAAATGACGAATTGCTTAATCCCGCAGTTAGGATCAGACAGCCAATTAGTTTATTAGACCATTTTAATTTCTTTCCTAAAAAATGAAAAAATACAAATGCCAGAATAAAAGTAATCCAACCCGCTCCTATGGGAAACAATAATTCGTTGCTCCATTTAATTTTCGGAATATGATATAAAGTGATGGCAGGAAGACATAAATAGATCACGATTTTGTTTAAAACCTTATAAATATTAGACGGAAATCCTTTTACTCTTTGCAAAAGCAATCCTAAAAATAAAAAGATAAATATTAAAATAAAGTTGTTCATATCAATGCCTGATTACAAAAATAGGGATTTATTAGCTGTTCAGGTAAACAAATTATAGCACTCCATTAAGTTTTTTGTTACTTTTAATGTATAACCCTAAAAGTAATGCAGCAAATAAGAGACTATTTCGAACGAATGACAAAACTCTCTGATGAAGACTGGAATACCTTTTCCTCAAAGCTCATGCGTCAGGAATTTTCAAAGAAAACCGCTATACTTCAAACTGGTCATGTTGAAAATTATCTTTCTTTTATAGAAAAAGGAATTGTTAGATTTTATGTACCCTCAGAAAACAAAGACCTCACATTTACTTTTGGATTTGATGGCGAATTTGTAAGTGGTTATGATTCTTTCATCACCAGATTACCCTCAAACTATACTATTGAAGCTCTTGCAGACACAGTCCTTTGGCGCATCTCTTACAATGATCTCCAGGACATTTATGCCGTGACCAAAATTGGTAATACAATTGGCAGATTAGCAAGCGAGGGATTATTTCTAAAAAAATCAAAGAGGGAACTGTCGCTGCTCAACGAGTCAGCAGAACAACGATATCGCAATTTATTCACAGAGCAGCCTCAGTTAATTCAAAAAATACCTCAAAAATACCTTGCCTCTTATATTGGTATTACGCCACAAGCTTTAAGCCGAATACGAAAACGCATTTATTAACCCAAGTTCATTGTTTTAGGTTTCATTAGTATGCAACTTTGTATAATAAATCAAAAACATATGGAAACCTTAATTGTGCTCTTTGGAGCTTTTACACTTACATTACTTATTATTTGGCTAACAAGCAAACGTCTTGAACTTGGATTTTCAGGCAGAGTTGCTATGGCACTTATGCTAGTATTTACCGCTATAGGTCATTTTGTTTTTACCAAAGGAATGACAATGATGATTCCTTTTTTACCCTGGCCAGATGTGATAGTGATTTTTACAGGCGTTATAGAGTTAATCGCAGCAATTGGAATACTGCTTCCCACGACCAAAGTCTTAACCGGAAAACTGCTTATTTTGTTTTACATTTTACTATTTCCTGCTAATGTTTATGCCGCAATTCACAACATTAACTTACGAACTGCCGACTATACTGGTGAAGGCGTATCCTATTTATGGGTTAGAATACCTATGCAGCTTCTTTTTATTTCCTGGGTATATTTTTCGACTATAAAGCAATCAAATATCAAAATAGTCAACCAGAAGAATGGACATCATTGATTTTAATGAGATGCATTTTCTTTTACTTTCACTTTTATAGTTTTTACTGTTCTAAATTAATTTTTAGTTAAAATTAGTTTTTGTCCTAAAAAATGACTTAAATTTGTAATATAATTTATTACAGTATGATTTCAGGCAAATTTGCTATATCAGTTCACATCTTAACTTTGCTCACTAAATTCCCGAATGATTATTTGTCATCGGAGTTTATTGCAGGAAGTATGAACCTGAACCCGGTTTTGGTCAGAAAAGAAATAGCAAACCTAAAAGCGCATCATATTGTAGAAAGCAAGGAAGGAAAAAACGGAGGGACAAAATTATCAAAAACGGCTTCGAATATCAGTTTAAAAGACATATTTGAAATAACTTTTGAGAACATCGGTTTAGGTTATGCCAAAAACCAGCCCAATCCGGATTGTCCTGTTGGAAAAAAAATCAATCAAAACCTTGATGTTTTGTACGCTGAAATGAATCAAAAAGTCTGTGAACAACTGGAAGGCATTTCATTGGAAGATTTTTCGGCTCAATTTTAAAACATTTTTTTAAATAAAACTGTAACTTTTTTTATTACTAAATAAATTTATATATCTATGAAAATTGCAATTATTGGAGCTACTGGCTTCGTTGGAACAGCTGTCTTAAATGAATTAGCAGACAGAAAGCATGAAATTACTGCTATCGCAAGAACACCAAAAGACACTACAAATGCAACCTGGATCGCTGCAGATGTTTATGATGCAAATGCATTGTCTGAAATTTTAAAAGGACATGACGCCGTTATTAATGCATTTAATCCGGGTTGGGCAAATCCGAATATTTATGAAGATTCAATTAAAGGTTCAAAAGCAATTCAGGATGCGGTTAAAAAATCTGGCGTAAAACGATTTATTACAATTGGAGGTGCTGGAAGTTTATATGTTGCTCCAGGGGTACAGCTTATTGATACTCCTGATTTTCCTAAAGAAATTTATGATGGTGCCAATGCTGCCAGACATTATTTAGAAACGATTAAAGAAGAAAAAGAATTAAACTGGGCCTTTTTTAGCCCTGCAATTGAAATGCATGCAGGAACTAAAACAGGAAGAACAGGAAAATACCGTTTAGGTCTGGAAAATCCTGTTTTTAATGAGGAACAAAGAAGTATTCTATCTGTAGAAGATTTAGCGGTTGTAATTGCTGATGAAATCGAAACTCCAAAACACCATCAGGTTCGATTTACTGCAGCATATTAATCAAACACAGATTCCAAAAATTAGCACGAATTAAAGTGGGGTAATAATTCGTGTTTTAACAAAAAACAGTTTCTAATGCAATTTTCTGCTTTTGAAACTGTTTTTGTTTTCAGTACTTTTACAATACAAAAAAAATATTTTGTCAAGTTCAAATAAGCAGGCCGGCAGTTTAAACGAAAAAGCTGGAATTTCATCTCACGAAATTACCAATACATCGGCTATCATTCAAATCAAGAACAAACGCAGGCAACAGCCATCTGCAGAAGAACTGATTTCTGGAATACTTTCCGGAAACCGCACCATTTTAAGTCGTGCCATTACTTTAATAGAAAGTACAAATCCTGAGCATACTGAAAAAGCAAATGAAGTTATTAAAGGATGTTTACCTAAAGCGAATAAATCGATTAGAATAGGAATTACAGGCGTTCCCGGTGTCGGAAAAAGCACTTTCATTGAAGCTTTTGGAACTTTCCTGACTGAATTAGGAAAAAAAGTTGCTGTATTAGCCGTTGATCCAAGCAGTACTATTTCTCACGGCAGTATTTTAGGCGATAAAACCCGAATGGAAAATTTAGTAAAAAACGAAAATGCTTTTATCCGTCCGAGTGCTTCCGGAGAAAATTTAGGTGGTGTTGCCCGCAAAACAAGAGAAACCATTATTTTATGTGAAGCAGCAGGTTTTGATACCATAATTATTGAAACTGTGGGAGTTGGTCAAAGTGAGACTGCCGTTCACAGCATGGTCGATTTTTTCTTATTATTGAAAATTTCAGGTGCTGGTGATGAACTTCAGGGCATTAAACGAGGTATAATGGAAATGGCAGATGCCATCGTTATCAATAAAGCAGACGGCGATAACATCAACAAAGCCAATCAGGCAAAGGCTGAATTTAATCGTGCGCTGCATTTATTTCCTCCAAAAAAGTCAAACTGGCTGCCTAAAGCAACCACTTGCAGTGCCATTACAAAAGACGGAATTTCGGATGTATGGAACAGTATTCTGGATTATTTTGAAATGACCAAAGAAACCGGATTCTTTCAGCAAAAAAGAAACGAACAAAACCAATTCTGGATGATAGAAACCATTAACGAACAGTTGAAACAAAATTTCTACAATCAGCCTGAAATTATTTCATTATTGGAACAAAATAAAAAAGCGGTGCAAAATAATGAAATATCACCTTTTGCAGCCGCTCAGTTGTTATTGGAAAAGTATTTTAAGCCATAATCTTCAGTCATATATTTTAACGAACATTGCTTATTGAGTTTTTAGCGGTATCATGTTTCGTTTTCAAACGTCTTTTATCTAATGCAACAACAGTTGGAGACTGCGTTTCTAATGTAGCTTTCAACTCTGAAGCCGAAGTAGTTGTAACTGTTTTTTCTTTTACATTTTTACTATCTTGAGCTTTTGCACTTGTTAAGCAGCATAATGCAAATGCTGTTGTGAAGATTGTTGTTTTAAAATTTTTCATGTTGATTGAATTTTAATATTTATAATAGATAAACAAACAGTGTTTTTTGTTACCCATTTTTAAAATAAAAAAAAGCTGCTAAAGAAGATATTTCCACTTTAACAGCTTTTCATCATCAAAATGAGTTATAATTATTTTTTCACATCTCTCAGCTTGTATTTATTCTCCTTATATAAATTACCCGCAGTGATAACATGTGCCAAGGCATCTTTTGCTAATTCTTCGTTTAATTTAACCGGAACTAAAGTTGTATCATTTTTAATTTCGAATTGCAGAGGTTTTAAATTTGGCTGCATAATCACCACCTGATTTTCAACCCTAAACGCGTTGATATCATTAAACTGCATAATCGATCTTCCCTGCACTTTTGGATCTAATTTATTCAAATTACGACCAACCATCGGCGTTTCAAACGGAATTCCTAAATAGCCTAATAATGTTGGCGGAATATCGATCTGACTTGCCAGTCTGTCATAAACAGCTCCTTTTTGAACTCCAGGCCCCATAATTAGGGCCGGAATATGAAATTTATTAATCGGGACTAAATTTTTCCCGTAAGTCCTGGTATTATGATCAGCAATTACAATGAAAATGGTATTTTTAAAATACGGTTCTTTCTTAGCTATTTCGAAGAATTTCCCAATAGAAAAATCAGCATATTTCATTGCATTATTAACTGTTGCAGGCTTTTTGTCATACGGTTTGATTCTTCCTGCCGGATATTCAAATGGCTCATGATTGGATGTCGAAAACATTAATGAAAAGAAAGGTTTATCTCCTCTTGATTTAAAATAATTATTGGCCTTGGTCACTAAATCTTCATCAGAATAACCCCAGGTTCCTTTGAAAACATATTTATTTCCATCTGACTCAAAATCTGTCTGATCTACAATATCCTCAAAACCATTTCCGTTAAAAAATGAGGCCATATTATCAAAATTCGCCATTCCGCCATAGATAAAGCTAGTATCGTAACCTTTATGTTTTAAGGCATCCGCCAAAGTAAAAAAACCTTGTTGGGAATTCCCTAATTTTACTACACTTTCTGATGGTGAAGGCAAAAATCCGGTCACAACCGCTTCTATTCCGCGAACGCTTCTTGTTCCTGTGCAATATAAATTCGTGAACAGCAAACCCTCTTTCGATAATTTATCAAATTCAGGCGTTAATGGTTTTCCGCCCAGGATTCCAACATATTCCGCACCTAAACTTTCCTGAAGAAATATTACCAGATTGTATGGTTTCTTCAAAACAGAATCAGGCTGCTGTACATGTAGAAAAGGGATCTCTGCATCAGTAAAATCATTTGGTCCAGCAATCATATATTTCTTTACACGGGCAATCGCTTCTGCTTCATCCATTTTACCGTACATCTTGGTATTTCCTTCGTTCTTAATCGAATAAGCAGCAAAAGCAACGGTGTAAAAAGAATTTAAGCCCAACGTATTAGTAAGCTGATCAGTTGAAAAAACTGCGTTACTGGCATTAATAGGACGTTTTGAAGTCAGACTTGAACGAGCTCCGAAAAACAATAAAAATGCCACCAAAGGAAAAACCATTAATTTGAACTTATAATCTGTAGCGATTGTATGGAAAAATTGTTTTCCTCTTTTGAATGCCAGATAAATAACGGCTCCTAAAATCAGAAAAGTAACAACAATAGAAGTCAGATAACTTTTTAAAAGCATCCCCACAACTTCTTTTGGATAAATCAGATAATCAAGAAAAATCTTATTTGGACGTGTATCATATTGTTTTACGAAATCCGGTGAAGCCAATTCTACAAAAAGAATCAGAAACAGGAATATAAAACTATAAATTACCAAAAATGAATTGGTAAACTTCAGCCATTTGTTAGGCAAAAAGGTAATCAAAACCGCAGGCAGAAAAGACAAATAACAAAGCAAAATTAAATCCATTCGCAGACCGATTGGAAAAATATACCAGAAATTGGGTGTTTCTACTACCCTGTCTTTAAAAATAAAAAATAAAAATATCCTGCTTAAGGTAGTGATTAGCAAACCGGTTAAAATAAAATTTAAAACCGGTTTTAAAAAACGTAGTTTTTTCATTTAAAAATTTTGAATGATATATTAGGTAGAGACGCACTGCAGTGCGTCTCTACTGCGGTGCATTTCTACTCTTCGTAACGATTTATTTCACGGTCGTAAAAATCATTTGCTTTTTCAATTAAGCCTTCCATTTCTGCATTTAATTCGGCTTCATCAAGATCTTCTGCTTCTTCCAGAAATTCTACCTCATCGTCTTTAAGATTGATGATAAATCTTGGATAATCAAGGTGTATGATAAAAATATCGTCGGGAAAATCAGTATTATCTCCAAGTAAAAATTTTGGTAATTCCATAATAATTTATTTTTTTAAAGCTCCAAATGTAGTTATTTGAAACTTAATTTTTGATTAATTTTTTGGTTAAGTAATTAAAGCGAATGTAGAGAAAAAATGCAGCTGAAGTTAGTCCTGCCAAAAGTCCGACCCATACGCCTGCTGCTTTCATAGGAGTATATTCTGCTAAATAATATGAAACAGGAAAACCAATGATCCAATACGCCACAAATGTAATGTACATAGGAATTTTTACATCCTGCAATCCGCGTAATGCGCCCAACACGACTACCTGAATCCCATCGGAAATCTGAAAAACGGCTGCAATTAATAATAGTTTAGAAGCAATTGCAATAACTTCAGTATTATCAGTAAGCTGTATCGTGTTTTCCATATTCAGAAAAATATGTGGCAGGAATTGATGGAAAGCCACAAACAAAACGGCAAAAACACTTTCGATAATAATTGCCAGTAAAAAAATTGAGCGTGCCACAATTACTAATTTTTTATAATCCTGCAATCCTCTTTGATTACTCACGCGAATCATGGAAGTAACACTTAAACCCATTGCAAACATGAAAGTCATAGAAGCCAGACTCAGCGCGATTTGATTAGCCGCCTGGCTGGTCCTTCCAATATTTCCGCACAGCCAGATCGAAGCGGTAAACAATACTACTTCAAAAAGCATCTGCATTGCCGAAGGAAAACCAATACTAATTATTTTTTTTATTGTTTCTTTCTTAATTTCCTCAAAACTGAAATCTTTAAAGAAATGTTTAAGATCATTTCTTCTGGACAGCATAATGTGCATGAACATCACCAAAAATATTCTTGAAATTACAGTTCCTATAGCTGCTCCGATAATTCCCATCTTCGGAAAAATCCAGATTCCGTAAATCAAAACATAATTCATACCTACGTGGAGTACATTTGCCATAACCATAGCATACATCGAATATTTGGTCAGGGATAGTCCGTCTGCAAACTGTTTGTAACCCTGATACATGATTAGCGGAATGAGTGAGAAAGCAACCCAGTCCAGATAAGGTTTGGCAAGCGTAATTACTTCCTGAGGCTGATGCAGCATTTCCATTATTGGTTTTGCCAAAACAATTAGCCCAAAAAGCATTAATCCTAAAATGGTACACAAAAACAGGCCGTGATGGAATGCAGAACGAATTTTGTTGTCATTTTTCTCGGCATCCCCTTCGGCCACGATTGGTGTTATAGCTGTCGAAAATCCAATACCTAAAGACATTGCAATAAAAATCATACTGTTCCCTAAGGAAACTGCTGCAAGCTCAGTGCTTCCTAATTTGCCTACCATTATATTATCGACCATACCAATTAAGTTATGCCCTACCATTCCTAAAATGACTGGATACGCAAGCCTTAAATTGTATGAGAACTCTTTTGTGTATTGCTTTAAATTCACTTTACATTATTTTTAGCCTGCAAAGATAAACAGATGCTTTTGATTCTCTTCAAATATTCAGTTTTAATCAATTTCACTTCATAAGCAAAAAAAATAACTACACAATTTTAACATTTTAATCAAGAATCATGAATACACTTTATAAAATATTTTTCATGTAAAAACTTGCAATTCCAGTAAAATAAAGGGGTGACACAATTCAAAGCCTTATCAAAATTTTAACATATCCACATTATATAACGATTTTTGAAAATTATATAACTACTCAGCAGTACCTCAAAAGTAATTTTACATCAGTAATTAAAAAAATACAAGCATGAAAAATTTACAAAACATTCGAATTTTATTTGTTGCAGCCATTGCAATGTTATCTGTAACAACAGCATCTGCACAATCAACAGAAATTGAAAACTACGATCAAAAATTCAAATTAGGATTTGGTGTCAGCGGTGGAATTCCAACAGATGGTGATGACTACGACTGGGCTCTTGGAGGTGATGTGAGACTTCAATACGATTTATCTAAAAGAACTTCATTAACATTAACAACTGGTTTTACAAATTTATTTGTTGGTAATGATGCTCCGGATTTAGGATTTATTCCTGCAAAAGCTGGTTTCAAAGCTTTCTTCTGGGAAGATCAGTTCTACGCTATGGGAGAAATAGGTGCCGGTTTTGCTGTAACAAACGGATATAATGAGACTTCTCTTTTGTGGGCTCCAAGTATTGGATACGCTGGAAAACATATTGATATTAGTTTAAGATATGAAGATTACAACAAATTTAAAACCAATCAAATTGGGCTTCGTGTAGCTTATGGTTTTGAATTGTAAAAACTAAATTCAAGTTATTTTTATTTTTTTTGGTAAAACCCGACAGACTTTCTCAATCTGTCGGGTTTAGTTTTTTTACTCATAATGAAATGTAGCAATATGGATTATTTTTCTCCTAATTGTTTTTTATACATTTCAATATTAGCTTTAACTTTATCATCAAGCTCCGGTTCTTTAATATCGGTATATTTTTGCATTTCTTCCCAGATAATTTTGGCTACAATATAGCGGGCCATATCCTTGTCATCTGCAGGAATTATGTACCATGGCGCGTAATCAGTCGACGTTTTATTAATTGCCTCTTGATAATATTTTTGGTATTCCTTCCAGTGTTCCCTTTCTTTTAAATCTCCCGGCGAAAATTTCCAATGATGTTTTTCCTCTTCCAAACGACGCAATAAACGCTCTCTCTGCTCCTCTTTGCTTAAATGCAAAAAAAACTTCATAACAATAGTTCCGTTTTCCGTAATGTGTTTTTCAAAATTATTGATTTGATTAATTCTTTTTTTCCAGAATTTAGGCGTAATGTCGTCTACCGAATTAATTCCCGGCAAGTTCTCTGCCAGAACATATTCAGGATGCACACGCGTTACTAAAACGTTCTCATAATGTGTACGGTTAAAAATGGCAAACTTCCCTTTTTCCGGCAAAGCAATATAATGCCTCCACAGATAATCATGTTCTAATTCACTCGAATTAGGGGTTTTAAAACTATGCACGACCACTCCACGCGGATTAAATTCCTTGAATACTTCCCGAATCAGACTGTCTTTTCCTGACGTATCCATTCCCTGCAGGCAGATCAAAACACCATATCTGTTGTGCGAATACATCACATCCTGCAAATCACTGAGTTTTGCCTGTACCTCATCCAGTTTCTCTTCTTTTTCATCATCACTCGCTTCAATGCCAAGCAAGGTTGGAATCCTGGATAATTTTATTTTATCTGTAACTTTAAAATCTTTTGGATCTATTGCTTTCATTTTTAATTTTTTTATATCATAAATATACTATTTTTACGAAGCATATTCCTGCTATTCATTACAATACTTATCAATAAACTGCTTTTTTCCAAAGCCATAACAAAGCTTCCGCTGGTTGCTTCCTTCTGTCAGGAAAAAATGCATTTTCTTTTCAAAGTATTTTCATTGCAAACGAAGTTCACTGAACTCCGATTAAAATAGAATTAAGTGAAGTAATAAGGGCTAGGCATTGGTTTTCAAAACATCATTTCATGGAAAAATTCACATTAGAAATATTATTTCAAATCATTGGAATCGGGTCAGCATCAGGATTATTTTTCAATAATGATTCACTTTATGTTATTGGCGACAACAGCGGATTTTTATACGAATACAACATGCAGAATCAGCAATTAAGTCAGCATGCCCTAATTGACAATTCAACGCAAAATATTCCGAAAAATATAAAACCGGATTTCGAATCGTTAACACATCACAATGATACACTCTACATTTTTGGCTCCGGGTCAACCGAAAACCGCAACAAAATGATTGAATTCGATCTGAAATCGAAAACCATTTTACAAAAAAATAATCTCGTTGATTTATACGCGCTCATGCAAAATTTCGGCGATATAAAACCGGAGGATTTCAATCTCGAAGGCGCTATTTTTGATGGCGAAAACTGGTACTTATTCAATCGTGGGAACGGAATTTCAAATAAAAACACGATTTTTACGATTCACGCCAAAAATCTTGGGGAAGAATTTGCGCTGATTTCTGTCAATTACAAACTGCCAAAAATAAAAGGTGTCCGTTCCAGTTTTACCGATGCTATTCTGGTCGAAGACAAAATCTATTTCCTTTCAACCGCCGAGGATACTAAATCAACCTACGAAGACGGCGAAGTCCTGGGAAGTTTCATTGGACGAATAGACCTTAAAACCATGAAAATCGATTTTACTCAAAAAATTACTTCAAAACATAAATTTGAAGGTTTGACACTTTACAAAAAAGAAAAGAATAAAATCGAGTTTTTGCTTTGCGAGGATAATGATACGGAGCTTTTAGAAACTAAGATTTATAAGTTGAGATTACCAGTTAAGTAAAATATAAAATTCTCCTTTGCGAGCCTTTCCGAATTCCTCTGTGAATCTTTGCGATAAAATTATAACACAGAGATTCACAGAGAAACGCAGTGAATTTTTAAGACAAATAAAGAAATATACCCGCATCTTAGACGCACTGCTGTGCGTCTCTACAAATAATCATTTCAAAAAAAATTAAACTTTTTTAATCTTCGTCCCAACCTTTTTTCCTTTTTCGCTCTCTTTATAATTAAAGACCAAAATTGTGATAAACGAAACGCTAATTTCTAACTGCAAAAAAATGAACCGTGATGCCCAGCGTCAGGTTTATGAGCATATGGCTCCAAAATTGTATCGCGTCTGCAAGCGATACCTCAGGAAAGAAGAAGAAATCGAGGAAGCACTTGCTGATGCTTTCTACACTGTGTTTACAAAACTGGAACAGCTCAAAGAAGAAAAAGCTTTTGAGGCCTGGGCCAGAAAAATCACCGTTAATCACTGTTTGGCCACTATTAAAAAGAACACCAATTTCAACATGTATCTTGATGATGTAAAAGTCATATCGCAGCCTTTTACAGATGAGATCAATACATTAGAAGAAGAAGATTTACTCAATTTGTTAAACCATATTCCGGAAGGCTGTAAAACGGTTTTTAACCTTTTTGTTATTGAAGGTTTTGGACACAAGGAAATAGCAGCAATGCTCAATATTTCTGAAGGTACTTCAAAATCACAGCTCAATGCAGCAAAAACCAAACTAAAGGAATTAGTAAATAAATTGTATTATCAAAAAGCAAAATAGTCATGGACAATCACGATAAAATATTCGATAAATTCAAAGAGGCCGCACACAACTCGGAACAGAAAGATTTTCCGGGAATGGAAAAAATCTGGTCTCGTGTAGAAGATAAACTGGACAAAAAAGAAGACAAAAAAACCATTGCTTTATGGAAGAAAATTGCAGTAGCAGCTTCCTTTCTACTAGTACTTTCACTTGGATTTCAATTTTTTAAGGCAGATAAAAGCTCTGTAATTCAAACACCAAAAGCAGTTGTAAATAAAACTGAAAAAGAGACCATTCACAACCAAATAAAAGACAATATTGTTGTTGAAAATGATCCTAAAATAATTTCAGGAGAACAAGCCAAACATATTTTAGACATTCAAATTAAAAAAAAGGAAGATTTAGTGAACAATGAACCAAAAGGTTCTTTAAACGAAGTTGTTCTAACTTCACCCAATGCAGTTTCTATGCCATCTCCCATAGTTGCAGAAACAGAAGACTCAAAAGAAGAAGATTTTACAGAAACTGACAAAGCGGATCAAAGTTTGGGTTATTCAAAAACAATACAAAGAGAATCTGCAAAAACTGCCTTCGCCGACAAACAAGAGGAGAAAGCTAAAAAAGCAGCACCATTGATTGTACTTAACGGCAATGCTATGGCACACAGTGATGATTCAAAAAGAGATAAAATGATGCAGGACGAACTTCCTAATTTAAGTCCGGAAAACATGGAATCCCTGGTTGTTCTCGATGAACCTTTGTATATCATTGACGGAATTTATTATTCGGAAAATGATTTATTCGGAAAAAATCCCACAAGCCCTTACGCTCCTTTAAACAAACAGGAAATCAAAACCATTACCATTCTTCAGGATCTGGAAGCTACTTCAAAATATGGTGAAAAAGGAAGAAAAGGAGTTGTTATCATCACAACTAAAACTGGAAAACCTGCTCTGAATAAATAGCTAAAAAACATTTTAAAAATTTAAAATTTACCTGCATGAAAAACGTAAAACTTATTTCATTAGCCCTATCTATGCTTATATCTTTTGTATTAAAAGCGCAGGGAAAAACTGTTACCAGGAAACATGAAAATAATTTTGCAAAAACGAAAATTGTACCAAAAACTTTCATTAAATCTAAAGACACTATTTCTGACATAAAAGTTTCTTCAAATTGTGTTAAGCCAACAGTTTCGCCTAATCAAATTAGAATCTGCGTTCCTTCCCGATCTCTTTTGAAAGAGCCTTTGTATATTTTAGATGGAGAAATCATAAACTCCAGCCAATTTTCTAAAATAAACCCAAGTGATATTGAAGAGATAAAAGTTCTAAAAGGTAATGATGCGACTTTAATTTATGGAAATCATGGAATCAACGGGGTTATTGTCATTATTAGCAAAGAGAAGTAACAATAAGACAAATCAATTATAATAAAATATTAATCATTTAAATTTCACCTTATGAAAAAGCTTTTAACACTTTTTATACTTGTTTCAATCAATTCATTTTCTCAAACTAAAACTTCAATAGACAAACATTTTATTGAAGTTTCTGGCAAAGCAGACACATTAGTTATTCCAAATAAAATATGTATAAATGTGCTTTTAATGGAAAAAGATTTTAAAGGCAAAAAATCTGTCGAAGAAATAGAAAACGAAATGATTCAGAAATTGGAATCAATTGGCATTAATACAGAAAAAAATGTTAGTCTTAATTATATGTCCAGTAATTTTAAGAATTACATTCTGAAACAAACTGATATTTTCAAATCAAAATCATATTCTGTTTTAGTTACTGATGCTAATATAACTGCAAAGGTTTTTATAAGCCTGGAAGAAATCGGGATTTCAAACGTTCGAATTGAAAAGGTAGAAAATACAAACGAAGAGAAGATTAAGCTCCTAATAAACGGGAAGGCGATATTAAATGCAAAACAGACTGCTGAAAGTTTTTCTAAACCTTTAAATCAAAAAGTTGGAAATGCCATTCAAATAAGTAACTTTGAAAATATGCCAAATCAATTTACCGGACAATTAAATGAAGTCGTAGTAAGAGGATACTCTTCAAAAATATATGGGAATAGGAGCCTAAATTATGAGAGTAATATTGAATTTGAAAAAATAAAGATTTCAAGTTCAGTTCAGGCTAAATTTTTATTAGAATAATTAAATAAACATATAAACTATATTTCAAACAAAATTTCATGAACCCAATCTTAAATCAAAATTTATTTCTTGTAAAAGAACATATCGGAATGTTCAAAGCCTCAAACAATTATGACATTTATGATCCTGCGAATAATCAGATCATCATGCATTGCAGAGAAAATAGTTTAGGCATTTTTACTAAAATATTACGTTTCACGGATTACAAAAGAATGACACCTTTTAATGTTGAAATTACGACCGCTGCTGGTGAAAAATTGATTTCAGTAAAACGTGGTATTGCATTTTTTCGTTCTACTGTTGAAATATTTGATGAGAAAGACAGATTAGTTGGAACTTTTAAACAAAAATTCTTTTCTATTGGAGGGAAATTCGAAATATTAGACAAAAATGAAAAACCTGTCGCAACCCTTCAGGGAAAATGGACAGGCTGGGATTTTAAATTCTCACACGAAAACAAACAACTGGCTCAGGTAAGTAAAAAATGGGCAGGATTAGGCAAAGAGTTTTTTACCAGTGCCGATAATTATGTATTGCAAATTGAAGAAACAGTAGCTGCTGATTCGCCACTTAGACAATTAATTCTGGCAGCTGTAATGTGTATTGACATGGTTTTGAAAGAATAACAAAAGCTGTTAAACTTAGATTAAGAAAACAGAAAAAGCATCTTTTCACTACGCAAAAACTGTATTTTTGTAGTACTGAACAGATGCTTTCTGCATTTTCTAAAAAATAAAACTCATGACAAACTTAAAGAATAAAAATGCCCTGATTACAGGAGCTGGTAAAGGAATTGGAAAAGCGATTGCAATTGCCCTTGCAAAAGAAGGCGTAAACGTAATCCTGATTTCCAGAACCCAATTAGATGTTGAACAATTAGCAGTAAAAATTGAGAATTTTGGAGTTAAGTCATTAGCACTAACAGCAGATGTTGCAGACATAAACTCTGTCAACACAGCAGTAGAAAAAGCCCTGGCTGAATTTAAAACCATTGATATTTTAATCAACAATGCGGGTATCGCTTCTTTTGGAAAATTTATGGAATTAGAACCAGCCGAATGGGAAAAAATTATTCAGGTGAACCTAATGGGAACGTATTATACCACACGCGCTGTTTTACCTAATATGATTGAAAGACAAACAGGTGATATCATTAATATTTCATCAACAGCGGGATTAAACGGAAATGCACTGACAAGTGCTTACAGTGCATCAAAATTTGCCGTTCTTGGCTTAACCGATTCTTTGATGCAGGAACTCAGAAAATACAACATTCGTGTTACTGCTTTAACACCAAGTACGGTTGCAACTGATATGGCAAAAGATTTAAATCTTACTGATGGCAATCCTGAAAAAGTAATGCAGTCTGAGGATATTGCCGAATTAATAATCGCTCAACTGAAATTAAACCGTAGGGTGTTCATAAAAAACAGCAGTATCTGGTCTACTAATCCTTAAAAATAAAATTCCAAAATTTAAAATTTCCAAATTCCAAAAATGCATAAATTGGGATTTGGAATTTTACTATTGAAATTTTTAAATTAATTATGATGGAACAATATTTAAGACAATTGGTTTCAATTGCATTTACAGATAAAAAAGAAATCTTTACCGGTTTTTTGATTGATTATTCAGATGACTGGATTTTACTAAAAAACAATTCAATCGACTTTATACTAGATGGTTTTGTAATTTTAAAAAATAAAAACGTTGAGGCAATCGAAAGAGACGAAGAACTGGTATTCAACGAAAAGGTGATTCGCCTGAAAGGCCTAAAAACAAATGCCGAAGACATTATTCCGATTAAGGATTTAAGCACCATCTTACATTACATCAGCAACAAATATGGTGTTTTTCAGATTGTAAAAAAATCACCTAAATCCGTTTATTTAGGTAAACTTATTGAAGTCAATGAAGAAATACTGACTATTGATTTCCTTGATATAAGAGGCTCTTTTGGAGGTGAACTCAGTTTTAATCCAGAAAAAATAA